>JAICEV010000178.1 GCA_025923975.1 Propionibacteriaceae bacterium | reverse complement strand
GCGTCGCCGGTGTAAATGGCCGGCTCGTCGTCAGTCGAGCTGGTGAAGGCAACCTTGTAGATCGCCAGCTTGGCCGCCGGCGCAACGCCCGAGATCGTTCCGAAAGAACGGCCCCCGATGGATGCGGCAACACCGGACTTGCCGGCAGCCGTGGACGCAACATGGGTGCCGTGCCCGTGACCGTCACGCGGCGAAAGGAAGTCGGTACGCTGCCCTGACGGTGTCTGCGACTCGTATGTGGATGAGAAGTAACGAGCGCCGATCACCTTGGTGTTGCACTCCTTGCCGGTAAACGAGTCACCGCCCTGGCAGGTCCCGGTGAACTTCTGGCCGTCAGCCTTGTGCATCACGATCTTGTTCTTGCCCAAGCGGTACGGCCGGAACGGATCGGCTGCCGTCGGCCGAGCCCTTTCGAGAGTCTCCGCCGCGAATGACTTGCTTTCCGGCCAGTAGCCCGAGTCCACGATTCCGACGACCACGCCGCGGCCGGCGCTCTTCTTGCCACCGAGTGCTGCCCAGACGCCCTGGCTGCCCGTCAGCTTCAAGAAGTCGAGAGGCTTCTTGTTATTGGTGAGCCTGCGCGGGCGATCTTCGGTTACCGACAGCACCCCGGGCTCGTCTTGCAGCGTACGCGCCTGGTCGGGTGTCAGTGTCGTCGCGAAGCCGTTGAGGCTGACCGCGTAGTGCTTGAGCGGCTTGGCACCAACTTGCGCAGCCGCGTTGTCGTGCTGCCTCTCGAGGTAGTCCCGATAGCGCTGAGCGCGGCCCGTCGTCACATCCACTCGCTCCCCTTTGCTGGGACGCGTGGCACCAAGGCCCTTGACCTCGCCGCCGTAGGTAGCGATCGGCTTTTCTGTCAGTGTGACGATGTAGCGGCTCGGTGCTGGGTCCGGACGGCCACGCCCGTCCCGGTCCGGAGGGATGGCATATGCCGCCGGAACCCCGGCAACGCTGACCAGCGCCGCCACCGCGACACTCGTGGCAACGACCGCCAAATGGGCGCGGCAAGTCCGGAACAGCACGAAATCCCCCCGATTGATTTCGAAGCCCAATGGATTGCTCGCTCCGCTCGCCTACGCTCGCGCGACTCTCTCGGCTGCGAGCGCAGCGAGTCGAGCAAAAGTAGGCTCGACCCTAGCAGCGGGCGAGGGAGGTGCGTGAGAAATCAACAACATTCGCCGAGCAAGCAGCGAGACGGTGTGCAACCAGTGCGGATCGCGCGCCGCCATGCTGCCCGGCGATTGAGGGCGCTTGCTGCCCTCCCCGTCCTGATCGTGATCGTCGGATGTGGCGGCCAAACCGCTGAACAGTCCGGCCCGACCCCAGGGAGCCCCATGCCCGTCAGCCCGAAGCAGGCGACTCCAAGCCCGACCGCTGATACTGATCTCACAGTTGTGGTCGACAACGGATCCGGCTCAACTGTGACGTGGCGGCTGACCTGCAATCCGGCAGGCGGTACTCATCCAGATCCCGAGGCTGCCTGCCAGGCACTTCAGGCCCACGGTGCCGCGGCCCTGCCACCGGTGCCGAAAGACAAGACCTGTACCCAGATCTACGGCGGCCCAGAGACGGCCACCATTACAGGCATCTGGCAGGGAGAACAGATAACCAGCAGCTTCGCGCGTAACGACGGGTGTCAGATCAGCCGTTGGAAGCTCATGGAAGGACTGCTGCCACCTGGTGGTAACTAATGCTCTCCCACCCACCGAGTTGTCAGACAACTCGGTTTAGCCGACGACGATCTCGACCCGCTGGAACTCCTTGATCTCGATGTAGCCGGTGGTCGCCATCGCCTTACGCAGGGCGCCAACCAGGTTCATGGTGCCGTCTGGGACCGTGGATGGCCCGAGCAGGATGTGCTGCAGATCGCCGACTGTGGAGAACTGGGCCCGCTCGCCGCGTGGCAGCTTGTCGTGCCAGGCCTCGGGTCCCCAGTGGAAGCCGCGACCGGGTGCCTCTTCGGCCCGAGCCAGCGGCGAGCCGACCATGACCGCATCGGCGCCGCAGGCGATCGCCTTGGCGATGTCGCCGGAGCGTACGACTGAGCCGTCGGCAATCACATGCACATAACGGCCACCGGACTCGTCAAGATAGTCGCGTCGTGCGGCAGCGACGTCGGAGACCGCCGAGGCCATCGGTACTGCCACCCCCAGCACCGACCGGCTGGTGTAGGCAGCACCACCCCCGAATCCGACTAGGACACCCGCTGCGCCGGTACGCATCAAGTGCAGTGCAGCCTGGTACGTTGCACAACCGCCAACAATGACCGGAACGTCGAGCTCATAGATGAACTTCTTGAGATTGAGTGGCTCCAGGACTGAGGAGACATGCTCGGCGGACACGGTGGTACCGCGAATCACGAAGAAATCGACGCCTGAATCCACCACCGCTTGCGCGTACGCCTGGGTGTTCTGCGGCGAGAGTGCGCCGGCGGTTGGCACTCCGGCTTCTCGAATCTGCGCCACCCGCTTGCCGATCAGCTCGGGTTTGATCGGCTCGGCATAGATCTGCTGCATCTTCCGAGTCGCCTCGATCGGATCCTCGGCCGCGATGATCTCCTCCAGCTTCGGCTGCGGGTCGTCATAGCGGGTCCATAACCCTTCGAGATTCAGCACCCCGAGCCCGCCCAGCTGGCCAATCTTGATGGCTGTGGCCGGTGACATGACCGAATCCATCGGCGCCGCGATCAGCGGAAAGGCGAAGGTAGAGGCGTCGATCCGCCATTGCAGCGAGACCTCTTCCTCACCGCGGGTTCGCCGGGACGGCACGATCGTGATGTCGTCAAAGGCGAATGCCCGCTGGGCGCGCTTGCTGCGGCCGACGTCAAACATGGTCTACTCCATCAGCCTGAATAGTTGGGCGCCTCGACGGTCATCTGGATGTCATGCGGATGGGACTCACGCAGACCTGCCGAGGTAATCCGTACGAATGAACCTCGCTCCTGCAGCTCCGGAATTGTTGAGGCTCCGGTATAGAACATCGACTGGCGCAGGCCGCCGACGAGCTGGTAGGCCACTGCCGCCAACGGACCACGGTATGGAACGTGGCCCTCGATGCCCTCCGCGATCAGCATCGAATCCGATGTCACGTCGCCTTGGAAGTAGCGGTCTCTGGAGTAGGAGGGACTGGTGCGACCACGGGAAGCCATTGCGCCCAGCGATCCCATACCGCGGTAAGTCTTGAACTGCTTGCCATTGATGAAGATCAGCTCACCTGGACTTTCCTCGCACCCGGCCAGTAGTGAACCGAGCATCACTGAGTCGGCACCGGCCACCAGCGCTTTGGCAATGTCGCCGGAGTACTGCAGGCCGCCGTCAGCGATAAGCGGCACTCCCGCAGGACGGCAGGCCAGGGAGGCATTGTGGATCGCGGTTACCTGCGGCACCCCGACACCGGCTACGACGCGCGTAGTGCAGATGGAGCCTGGCCCTACGCCGACCTTGACACCATCCGCTCCGGCGTCGACAAGAGCCTTGGCTCCGGCATAGGTCGCGACGTTCCCTCCGACAATGTCTACCCTGGCAGCGGCCGAATCGGCCTTCAGCCGGCGCACCATCTCGAGAACGCCTTGGGAATGGCCGTGCGCGGTGTCGACCACCAGCAAGTCGACACCCTCCTCGATCAGCGCCATCGCGCGCTTCCAGGCATCCCCGAAGAACCCGACAGCTGCTCCCACCCGAAGCCGCCCTTGATCATCTTTGGAGGCGTCGGGATACATCCCGGACTTCACGAAGTCCTTGAGCGTGATCAAACCCCGCAGCCGACCTTGATCATCGACGAGTGGCAGCTTCTCGATCTTGTTCTGAGCCAGCAACCGCATCGCGTCCTCGCGACTGATTCCCACCGGGCCGGTGATCAGCGGCATTGGCGTCATCACCTCGGCCACCGGCCGCGACGGGTCGGTTTCGAAGCGCATATCCCGGTTGGTGATGAGGCCAAGCAGCCGCAGTTCCCGGTCCACGACGGGCACACCGGAGATGTGAAACCGAGCGCACATCGCGTCCGCCTCAGCGATGGTGGCATTCGGCGAGATCGTGATGGGCTCCTCGATCATGCCCGCCTCGGAGCGCTTGACCACATCAACCTGGTGAGCCTGATCCTCAATGGAGAGATTGCGGTGGATGATGCCGATGCCGCCCTGCCGAGCGATGGCGACTGCCATTCGCGCCTCGGTCACGGTGTCCATCGGCGAAGAGATCAACGGCACCTTTACGGCAATCCGCTTCGAGACTCGGGACTCCGTACTCGCCTCGGAGGGCACGATGTCGCTCTCAGCCGGCTGCAGCAGCACGTCGTCGTAGGTCAGTCCGAGGGTCTCGAAGGCATGCGGCACGCCTACTGGACTGGGATCACCCGATGAGGACAACACGGCAAACCTTTCCCCTGAGCAGGTAAAACGTCATGGTAGCCCGAGTCGAGATGTGGTAGACCCCAACGTCGGCCAACCCCATGCGCCGTCGCTTGGAATTGGGCGCTGAGGGCTCACGGTACTGACCCCACCGACGTTCCCGCGGGAACGTATGGTGCTCGGCGTTCGATGCCGCGCGGGCTGGAGCGTGTCTGAGCTACTGATCTGCCCTGAGCTTGTCGAAGGGCTCAGCGCACATCGAGGCTCAGACAGATCGCTGCTTGAGATCGCTGGTTGCCGGTCCCTCCAGAAGAGTTCCGTCCGCGGCGAACCGGGAGCCATGCAATGGGCAATCCCAGGACTTTTCCAGGTCGTTGAAGCGAACCACGCCGCCAAGATGGGTACAGATCGCCGAGACAGCGCAGGTCCGGCCATCGACCGTCGAAATCGCCACCGGTTCACCACGCTCGGCGCCGACCACTCCAGTGCCTTCGGCCGGAGTCCGATCCTCCTCCTTCAATGGGTGTAGTTCGGCGTCGAGCCATCCCTGGGCGGCCGCAAGCCCCATGGCAGCGTTAGCTCGGAAGTACCGGATGGCGCTCGCCGGCTTGCTCACACGGGTTCCCAGTGTGCGCGCCCAGGACGGCGCATCGCCCAAGATTTCCCCGCTGAGTCGCATCGCGGCCGCCACTGAGTTCGTCATGCCCCACTTGCTATATCCGGTGGCTAGATACACCTGGCCGCCACCACGCGGCAGCTTGCCGACGAAGGGCACCCCTCCATGCGCCGCGTAATCCTGCGCCGACCAGACATGGGTGCGCTCCTTCACGTCGAACCAGCGCTGTGCCCAGTCCGTCAGGTCGGCGACCAGTTCCGACGGGTTCATCGGGTGACGACCCACCGGATGCCCGTTGCCGCCGACGAGTAGCAACTCTTCGCCATCGTGCACCGCTGTGCGCAGCGAGCGGGTAGGTGCGTCTGCCGAAATGTACATACCGCGCGGGACCTGCGTCGCACCTCGAAACGCGAGCACGTACGAGCGTTGTGCGGTCACCTTGGCGAAGTACAGCCCTCGGTCGAGAAACGGGATACCGGTGGCGAGCACTACGGTGTCGACAGTGACGCTGCCAGCCGGTGTTATCAGCTCGCAGCTCTCGTTGTGGGCTACTTCGGTTACCCGAGCGCTATCGATCAGTACGCCGCCCGCCTGCCGCAGGTCTCGTGCCAATGCGGCGAGCACGTCCATTGGATTGATCTGCAGTTGATCAGGTAGGCGGAGCGCTGCATAACTCGGATACGGCAGTTCGACGGCATCAGTCATCTCTACTGGCAGTCCAAGCCGGCGGGCGATGTCGAACTCACGACGCACCGCGGAAGCCCCCGACTGCGTTCCCGCGTAGGTATAGGCGTCCCGATGTTCCAGCTGTACGCGGTGCTCGGTGGCGTACGCCATTAACCATGCCTGGGCTGCCCGGTTGCCCTCTACATAAGCGGCCGCCACATGCTCGGTATGGTTCGCGACGATGGTGGACAGCCGAGTGCCCTGGAGCAGGGTGACCTTCGCGGTCGAGTGTCCGGTCGTTACTGCACCGACCCAACGCGCTTCCAACACAGCTACCCGGCGGCCCGCACGGGCCAGCAACAGCGCGGTGGCCAGACCCGTTAACCCCGCCCCTACGACGGCAACGTCATAATGGGCGTCACTCTCGAGTACGTCAGTCTCGATAGCCGGCGGAGGGTCGAGCCAGACAGAGGGCAGCCCATCGGTGGCCATACACCTCTGGTACCCGGTTGCTGGCGGGTCAACCCCAGGCTGAAATCCCCGCAGAGAACAGAAAGGGTCTCCCTCCTCGGAGAGAGACCCTTCTGCTATGCGCCCTGACCCTTTCTATGCGTCCTGAGCCGGTCGAAGGGCGCAGCACAGTGTGCGTCAGTGAGAATGCCCGTGGCCGGCCGGAGCCTTTTCCTCCTCCTCGGGCTTCTCCACCACCAGCGTCTCGGTGGTGAGCAGCAGCGCGGCGATGGAAGCGGCATTGGCCAGTGCAGAACGCGTCACCTTGACCGGATCGATCACGCCATCGGCGTACAGATCGCCGTAGGTGTCAGTGACTGCGTTGTAGCCGTTGCCGGGCTCCAGTTCGGCCACCTTGGAGGTCACCACGTAGCCCTGCTCGCCGCCGTTCTCGGCAATCCAGCGAAGTGGTTCCGCCAATGCGCGCCGAACGATGCCGACACCGAGCCGCTCATCACCGGTGAGACCCAAGTCGCCATCCAGAGCCGCTCCGGCATGGATGAGCGCAGAGCCACCGCCGGCGACGATGCCCTCCTCGATCGCGGCACGCGTGGCCGAGACGGCATCCTCAATGCGGTGCTTCTTCTCCTTGAGCTCCACCTCAGTGGCAGCGCCGACCTTGATCACACAGACCCCACCGGCGAGCTTGGCGACCCGCTCCTGAAGCTTCTCGCGATCCCAGTCGGAGTCGGTGCGGGCGATCTCGGCCTGCAACTGTGCCACCCGGGCCTTGACCTCGTTGCTGTCACCGGCACCGTCGACGATTGTGGTGTTGTCCTTGGTCACCACAATCCGGCGAGCACGACCCAGCACGTCAAGACCGACCTGGTCGAGCTTCAGACCAACCTCAGGTGCGATGACCTTGCCACCAGTCAGGATGGCGATGTCTTCCAGCATCGCCTTGCGGCGATCACCAAAGGCGGGGGCCTTGACACCAACCGAAGTGAAGGTGCCGCGGATCTT
>JAICEV010000177.1 GCA_025923975.1 Propionibacteriaceae bacterium | reverse complement strand
TAGGATTTCCCGTTCGCTGCTGTGATGGAACTGAGCACCGCGCCACCACGCCGGAAGTTGTCAAGGCGTTATGTGTTGTTGTCCGGAACGGTTTCCTCCATCAGCCCAGCTCGATAGGTTGCCGCACCTCGTACGTATCCCAATGTGCCAGCAACGGCCACTGATCAAGAACCGCATTGGTCCGCGCGTTGAAGCCTCGACCGTCGCGGTATCTGATCAAGATCGTCACCGAACCGGAACTCACGTACTCCAGCGCGAACCGCTGGAACGCTCGGTTGCGGGTACGCGTGCTGTCACGTCCGGAGGCAGCCGCGAAGTCGTGGGAGTGCCCACCAAGATCGGCGATGAACCGGCAGCCGCGCTTCAGGTTGCGGCTCAACGAATCCGTCAGCACAAGGGCGGTCTGATCATCGGCGGTAACGCATCCCGGCGTTACGGTCGTGAACGCCTTGAAGTGGTCGGGGAAAGGACGGTTGAAGGTGACCGTGGCGTAGCCGCTGGCGTAAACGAGCAGTGCGCCGGCAAAGGCGCAGATGATCCCGACCCGCATCGGTCCGGCTCTAACCAGCCCGGTCAAGCGGCCGATCGCGGCGCCGACCGTGATCGCCACGGCAGCGACGGTTAGGGCCGGAAACTGCGGAAAAAATAGGGGAGTGAGGAGCAGGAAGGCGCCCTGCACGATCATCAACAGCACGGCAAGCTGCGCCTCTGGATACTTCCAGGCCAGGGCAGCGACGCAGAGTAGTGCAGCCACTGCGGCAACAGTGATAGCGGCGGGGAGCGAACGGTCCACAATGTCGAGCCCAGCCCAGCCCTGAAGCCGGTCGAGGATCGTGATGCCGGCGAGCCGGGGCCGAGCGAACTGGTCGCGCACGATTTGGTTCCACATTGCCATCGGCGCTGCAACGAAGAACGGCAGGCAGATGATCGTGACCGTCGCCGCACTGGCAGTCATGACCTGTAAGGCGACACGGGACCGGCGAACCAGCAGCAACCAGCCCAACACGATCAGGAGAGTGAGCACTCCCCAGATCTTGATCGTGGTGGCCAGACCCAGCAGCGCGCCGGCGGCAAAGACGCTGCTGCGAGGCAACGAGCCGTCCTGTGCGACCGGTTGGAGTAGGACCATAGCGATAAGAAGCGCCGTTGTGGCTGGGCCCTCGAGCAGTGTCGATTTTTCGACATAGACGGCGGGGTAGAGCACCGCGTAACCAAGCCCACCGAAGACCGCGGCGACCGGGCCGATGGGTCTGAGGATCTTCCAGATCAGCACCGCGTTCGCCGCTCCCAGCAGCATCCACGCCACACGCGCGACAGCGAAACCGTACGAGTCGCCTATGACCTGCGCCGCGGCAGCGAACGGTGTCAGTAGGAGCGTCATCCCCGGCGGATGGAGCAGCAGGAAATCCTGATAGGGGAGCCGGCCGTGCACCAGTCCGGTGGCTGCCGCGTAGTACACCCCATCGTCGTAGAAGTTGCCGATGCCGAAGAGGCCGCCACCGCGCAGCACCGGAACCAGCCGGAATAGGAAGGCGATCGCCGCGATGGCGATCGCCCAAAACCAGTACCGGCTGGCGGGTCGGTCAAGAGCAAGAGCCCGGGCCAGGGGGACGCTCATAGCAATATGATCCCCTATGGCTGCCGCGGTGAAATTGAGCAACGCGCCACGTCGCCAGGTTGCAGCTCATTTGTTGCGTAGCTGCACTCGAAGCGCGTATTTCGCGGGACGGTCAGGAGGTTGGATGAGCGAAAACCCGCATGAGGCCTGTTATCTGCGTTCGCCTGCGGTGCTTACCGAGTACCGCGCAGCAGCTCGTCGAGGTGGCGGCCAAACGCCCATCGCCTACAGCGATTTTCGGTGACTGTGAAAGTAGTGATCATTGGCGCGAGCCTCGCCGGCTTGTTCGCTGCTGCGGCCGTGGCTGCCGCTGGTGCGCAGGCGGTGATCATCGAGCGCGATGTGCTTCCTGATGGCCCCATTCCGCGGAAAGGTGTGCCGCAGGGCCGGCAGCCACACGTCCTGTTGCATCGAGGCCTGCTGGCTGCTGAAGAGCTGCTTCCGGACATCCGCCAGGCTCTGCTGAGCCATGGTGCCCTGCCTCTCGACACCGGCACCTGGGCCTGGCTGGGCGAGTACGGCTGGTCGCCCACCTGGATTCCGGCCTACGAGACGGTTTCAGCGACCCGGCCGCTGCTCGAGCATCTGGTACGAGAGCGGGTGCGCCGCCTCGCCGGCGTAACGCTCCACGAGGGTGTACGAGTCAACGAGCTGCACCGCAACGCCCGAGACTGGCGGGTGGTCTGTGACGACGCCACCACCCTCGAGGCCGACTTGGTAATAGACGCCTCCGGGCGAGGATCTCGGCTACCGCACTGGTTGACGGAACTTGGAATTTCGATAAGCGAGCCGCTGATGGTGGATGCTCACCTGGGATACGCCTGTCGGACCTATCGCGCTATTGGGAAGCCACCGATAGAGATCGCTGTGATGATCGCCGCCACTCCGCAAACCGGCCGAGGTGCGCTGGCGATCCCGGTGGAGGACGGCAATTGGCTCGTGGTCACCATCGGTTACGGGGCTCATCGGCCGTCGCGGAGTGTCGCGGAGTTCGACGAATTCCTAGCGACGTTGCCCGATCCCGCCATCGCCGACCTGACCAAGCATTTCGAGCCGGTCGGTGATATCGCCATCCACCGCCAGACTGGCAACCGGCGCAACCGCTACGGACGATCCCGGACCTGGCCGGCAGGGCTGCTGGCGGTTGGCGACGCGTACTGTGCCTTCAATCCGGTTTTCGGTCAGGGAATCACTGTCGCAGCATGCCAAGCCCTGCTGATTCGGGACGCTCTGAAGCACGACCGCACGCCGGCTGGCCGCGGGCCGCTGGCGACCAGGCGGTTGCAGCGCCGGATCGGTGCGGCGGCCGACTTGCCGTGGTCGGTTGCGACCTCTGAGGATCTGCGACATCCCAGCAGCTCCGGTTCCCAGACATGGGTGCAGCGGCTGCTGGGCGTGTGGACCGCCGAGCTGGCGCGGCTCGTCGCGCACGGCGATCGCGACGCGTATCTGGCCTTTGCCCGCGTGTACCACCTGATGGCCGCACCCGCGATGCTGTTCAATCCGCGCGTCATCTATTCGGCTTGCCGCGCCGCCGTACGCGGAATGCCGGAGCAGAATCCGCGGCCGAGGGCACTGAACGCCCTAGCCGCAAACCGCACAGCCCAGGGCACTCCGGGAAGGTGACGCGTCTGGCACGCTGGGTGCATGCACATCCTGGTGGTCGACGATGATCAAGCCGTACGGGATTCCTTGAAGCGGTCGCTGGAGTACAACGGCTACGAGGTGAGTGCGGCCGAGGATGGGGTTCAGGCGCTGGCACGGCTCGCCGCCATCCGGCCCGATGCGGTGATCATGGACGTGATGATGCCGCGACTGGATGGGTTGGAAACGACGCGGATGCTGCGGGCAGCCGGCAATGATGTGCCGATCCTGGTGCTCACTGCCCGCGATGCGGTTGGTGATCGAGTGGACGGCCTCGACGCGGGCGGCGACGACTATATGGCCAAGCCCTTCGCGCTGGACGAGCTGCTGGCGCGACTGCGTGCTCTGGTTCGGCGCGCCGGCACGGTCGCCGACTCCACCGACCCCTCGACGCAAAACATGTCGTTCAGCGATCTTGTCTTGAATACCCAGACCCGCGAGGTGTTGCGCGGGACGCGACCGATCAACCTGACCCGCACTGAGTTTGCGCTGCTTGAGGCGTTCATGCGCCATCCACGGCGAGTGCTGGAGCGGAGCTGGTTGCTGAACGAAGTCTGGGGTTTCGACTTCCCCACCACGGCGAATTCGTTGGAGGTCTATATCGGCTACCTGCGCCGCAAGACCGAAGCTTCCGATGAGTCCCGGCTGATCCACACTGTACGGGGGGTCGGCTACGTGCTTCGCGAGACACCACCATGATCAGCCTGCGACGGGCGTCGGAGACGGTCCGGTGGTTCGCCGAATAAGGGCCTGGCTGCGAGCGTTCCCGCTGCAGCGCCGGGTCGCGTACCTGACCACGATCGCGGTGGCGCTAGCCGTCGCGGTCACCAGCGTGGCCGGCTATGTGACGTTGCGGATTTCGCTGTACCGCGCGCTGGATGCGGAGCTGGTCGAGACGGCCACCTCGCTAGCAGTGGTGCCGGTTGCCCAAGACATTCGAACCCTGGGGGGCCTGACCGGACGAGCATTGCGGGCCGGCAACGTCAGCGTGGCTGCTATTCGCACTGACGGCGAGATCTTCTATGTGCCGGATGAGCTTGATCATCTAGTGCTAGGACCGAAGGAGCTGGCCGTCGCTCGATTGCAGAGCGGCTACTCGGCGCGCTCCGGGGTGACGACGGGCGGTGCGGAGTACCGCATCGTCGCGGTGCCGATCACGGATCTTGGGAACTATGCCCTAGTCCTGGGCCGGCCGCTGCAACCGACCAATGACATCCTCAGCTCGCTCTGGCTGGTCTTGATCATCTTCGGAGTGGGGGGTGTGATCATTGCCGCCGTGGTCGGGGCGTACGTGGCTCGCTCCAGCCTGCGTCCAGTGCGCGAACTGTCCGCAGCCGTTGAGCATGTCAGCGTCACCAGGGAACTGACGCCGATCACGATCAAGGCTTCGGGCGACATTGCGGTGCTGGCAGAGTCGTTCAACCAGATGCTGCGGTCGCTGGCCTCATCACGGCAACGGCAGGCGCGGCTGATCGCCGACGCTGGCCACGAGCTGCGAACGCCGCTCACCAGCTTGCGCACCAACATCGAATTGCTTGCGGCTGACGCGACGAGTGGCATGCTGAAGCAGCATGATCGCATCGACATCCTGGCCGACGTCAAGGCCCAGTTGGTGGAGTTCACGGCGCTGATCGGTGACCTCGTGGAGCTGGCACGTGACGAGACCGCCGCCACGCCAGAGCCGCTGGACTTCCGCAATGTGGTGAACGCAGCGTTGGATCGGGTCCGGCTGCGGGGTCACGGGCTGCTCTTCGACGTCGAGCTCAACCCGTTCTACGTTGTCGGCGACTCCGACATGCTGGAGCGCGCGGTCACGAACCTGTTGGACAACGCGGTCAAGTGGAGCCCGCCTGGCGGCACCATTCGAGTGCAGCTTGAAGGTGATCGGCTTCGCGTGGCGGACCAGGGCCCGGGCATCTCCGAAGCTGATAGGCCGTATATCTTCGACCGCTTCTATCGTGGGGATGCCGCGCGGCAGACCCCCGGCACCGGGCTGGGACTCTCGATCGTTGCCCAAACGATCGCCCAGCACGGGGGTTGGGTCCGGGCCGGTCGCTCGGCACAGGGCGGCGCGGAGTTCACGGTTCAGCTGCCGGGGGCAACCAGTCTCGAGGAGCTGACACAACCCGAGCAACCAAGCACCTCGACTTACCCAGCTGCTACTCCACCACCCGCTGCCCCGTCGCCTGCCCCACAACGGGCTGGCTCACCCCTTGCCGAAACCGGTCGCAAACGACAGGGCTAAATCGTTTTACAACTGTTGTTTCTGACCGGTTTCCGCCTGCGATGATGGTCGGCAGTTGGCGCAGAGGCCGAGCAAGGCAGCATGATGCGGCTCGATCAGGAAGCCGACCTCGCGGTCGACCCGGCTGATCAAGGAATCCAGAACGTCGACGGGGACGTCGATCACGGCCTGGCAGTTGCCGCATTGCAGATGGGCATGCGGAGCTGACGCGGCGTCGTCAGTCGGTGCCAACAAGGCAAGGTGGTAGACCGTCGCTGAACCGCCGACGTGCGTGTGGGTGACGAGCCCAAGCTCGCCAAGTGTTGACAGAGCGCGATAGACGGTCGCGCGGTGGACCCCGGGAGCCGATGCTTCGGAGCGGGCGACGATCTCATCCGCTGTGAGGTGATCATCGGTGCTATCGAGAACCTCGATGACGGCCTGGCGAGCTCTGGTCACGCGCTCATGTCGGGCGCGGAGCAAGCCCAGCGCAGCTTCGACTCGGGGCGGGGGCGGCACGCCAATGATCCTATTGCGACGCTATCGCATCTGGCGCTAGATGCGATACCGTCGCATCTGGGACGTGCCAGCGCAGTGGGGATCAGGAGGGGCCAGCCTTGTCAGCACCAGCCATCGCTGCTCTCCGTAACGCGCCCGCCCGCCTTCGGGGCAAGCTCAGCAGGCAGGAGTGGCGTTCAATCGCCGGCATGGCGGGCTTTATCGTCCTGCTGCATGTTGTCGGGTGGGGTGTGCTGTTGGGAATCGTCGCCCCCGAGCAGTATCAGATCGCGTCTGGCCAAGTGCTTGGCATTGGCCTCGGTCTAACCGCGTACACCCTCGGAATGCGGCATGCCTTCGACGCTGATCACATTGCGGCCATTGACAACACGACACGCAAGCTGATGGCCGATGGCAAGCGGCCGGTGTCGGTCGGCTTCTGGTTCTCCCTCGGGCACTCGACCATCGTGTTTGGGCTGGTTGCCCTGCTGGCCGTCGGCGTACGGGCGCTGGCAGGTCAGGTCGAGGACGAGGCATCGCTGCTGCAACGGTTCACCGGAGTTGCCGGCACCGCCATCTCCGGCACCTTCCTCTACATCATCGGGATCATCAACCTCGTCGTGTTGATAGGTATCGTCAAGATCTTCCGCCGGATGCGCCGCGGCACATACGACGAGCAAGAGCTTGAGGCGCAGTTGAACAGCCGCGGCTTCATGAACAAGATCCTGGCTGGCGCGACGAAGACGGTGACCAAGCCCTGGCAGATGTACCCCATCGGTGTGCTCTTTGGACTCGGCTTCGACACTGCTACCGAGGTCGGGCTGTTGGTACTTGCCGGCGGCGCCGCGGCATTCGCCCTGCCTTGGTATGCCATCCTCACGCTGCCGATCTTGTTCGCAGCAGGCATGAGCTTGCTGGACACCATCGATGGCTGTTTCATGAACTTCGCGTACGGCTGGGCGTTTTCCAAGCCGGTTCGCAAGATCTACTACAACATCACGATCACCGGTCTCTCCGTGGCAGTGGCCTTGATCATTGGAAGCATCGAGCTGATTTCGATCTTGACCGAAAAGGCCGGCATCACCTCTGGGCCGTTGGCCACGATCGCAAATATCAACCTGGACTTC
>JAICEV010000176.1 GCA_025923975.1 Propionibacteriaceae bacterium | reverse complement strand
CGTCGTACGGCTCGCGGGTGACGAGAAATCGCTCGATGCCATGACGTCCCGAGTTGTCACCGAAGCGGTAGGTGATCGTCTCCTTCACCTTGACCACGCCGCTGGGCTGGACGGTGTAGTCGATGTTGAAGGAGTCGATCTGATCGTCCGCAGCATAGGCGGGGGTTGGGCTTACCAAGGCCCACGCCAGCGCGGTGAACGACATGAGGAGGAACGCGACTACGCCCCGAGCGAGTCGGCGATGGACCTGCCAGGGGCGCTCGGCAGCGGACGCACGGAATTGCACCATTGATTCATTGTCCTCGATTGCGGGCCGCCAACGCGCGGTCGGCTTCGCGCTTTGACTCACGTGCTGCGATGGTCTGGCGCTTGTCGTACTCACGTTTGCCGGTGGCCAGCGCAATCTCGACTTTGGCGTACCCGTCGGCGAAGTAGAGCGACAACGGCACCAATGTGGTACCACTGCTGGTCAGCTCACGTTCGATCTTGGCGATCTCGCGACGGTTCAGCAACAACTTGCGGGTACGACGCGCGTTGTGGTTGGTCCAAGTTCCGTGGCTGTACTCGGGGATGTGTGCACCACGTAGCCAGACCTCGCCCTCGTCGACAGTGGCGTACGCATCGGTCAGGTTGGCACGCCCCTCGCGCAGTGACTTCACCTCGGTACCACTGAGTACGATCCCGGCCTCGTAGACGTCATGGACGTGATAGTCGTACCGCGCCTTCCGGTTCTGGGCGATCAGCCTGCGACCCTTCTCCTTCGCCATGGACCCATCCTGCCTAATCCTTCCTAAGGCTTAGGAGATTCAGAACCAGGTCATCGGGTTCCGGAGCCGGCCGTTCAGCCAGACCATCAGATGGAGATGGCAGCCGGTGGAGTATCCGGTGCTGCCGACGTAGCCGACGACCTGACCCTTCCGGACACGCTGACCCACACGAACTATGTACCGGCTGGCGTGGTTGTAGCCCGTGGTGACATACCTGCCGCGGATGTAGCCGTGGTCGATCATCAGCCGGTTGCCGTAGCCGGCGTTGTAATAGCGCTCCGCGACCCGACCAGCTCGAGGAGCCCGGATCGCCGTGCCGCAGCCGGCGCCGAAGTCAGTGCCATCGTGCAGCTTCCAGTAGCGCAATACCGGATGGAAGCGCATGCCGAAGGGTGATGTGATGCGGGCCGGCACCGGGAAGGAGAAGCCGTGGCCGGCACTCGACGTGGTAGAACGTCGAGAGTGGTTGGATTTGCCCTGCTTCGCCACCGACCGTGAACGCTGCGCAGCCTTCCGTTCGGCCGCCCGCTTGCGTTCTGCTGCTGCCTTTGCGATACGCGCCGCGATGCGCCGCTCGACCGAGGCTCTCTCCTTGATCAATTGGGAATAGCGCGCTTTGTCCTGAGCTACATCCGCGGCGGCAGCATCTTCGGCGGCTTGCCGCTGGCGCAGCAGCCGCGCGACTGTCGCTTCTTCCGTTTCGGCACGCGCCTCAAGCCCCTTCTTGATCTTGAGATTGGCCGCAGCTTCGCGGCGGGCTGCGGCGACCTTCGCCTCAAGTTCGGCCTGCCGTGCCCGAGCAGCATCTAGCTGCCGCTGTAACAAAGTCAGCCGATCGATTTCAGCCTGGGCACTGTCGAAGAGAGTGGTCGACCACTGGAGGCGCGTCTGTAGATCCTCTGTGGGATTGGGATCGACAACTAGGGCGATCGGTAGCAGGTTGGTCTGCTGTTGATATTGATTTCGGACGACCTGTCCAGCTTCCGCTTGCTGGGCGTCAAGTCGCGCCTGTCCGGCGACAACGGCAGCGACCGCGGCAGCCAGCTCCGCCCGAGCCTGCTCCAGCTTGGAGGCCATATGGGCGTCCTTCGTCTGCGCCACTCTGAGTTCCTGGCGGGTCGTCGTCAACCGCGCACTGGCCGCATCGAGCTTGTTCTCTGCCTTGTCAACCTCAACTACTGCCCCACGGAGTTCCTTGGTCGACTCATTGAGGTCGCTCTTGGTCTTGGCGATTTCTTGCTTGACACGGGCACGTTGTGCTTTGAGTTCGTCGGCGGACGCGTCCGACGCGAGCATGGCGAGCAACAGCGCCGAAGCGACTGCAACAACGACTGCCGCTCGCGATATGCGGGTACGGGCGGCGTACACCGCCGGCAGATATGCAGTTGTGCGTCTGGACACGGGCGGCGTGGCGAGAACTCCTTGAGTCCCTGCCAGCCGGGCGAAGCCACCACCAGCCTTCGGTGCTTCGCTGTCGTCCGGAACGTCCATTTGGACGTAGGGAAGATCCGGAGCCACAGCTTTCCCCAATCAATGTTCGGTTGTAACGGCCCGCCTCCGACCGATGGAGTTACTCCTACCGATCAGGACGGTGTCTAAGCACAGAGTTCGGAACAGTGACGCTCTCCGCAACGACCAAAACGCCCGAGTCGGGATTTCGACATCGATTAGATATGAAGTCTCACGTGATACTTAAGTTATTCGAGTGAATTTGTGATGTTTCTGTGACGGATGTGAAGGCGCAAAGAGATGGATCTGTCTGCCTGTCGAGAGGCGCGCGAGAACTCCGCATTGGTCGGAAAATCTGCCACATCGCGCCGCTTCAACGGCGAAGAACTCCGCACTGGCCGGCAAATCGGCCACACGCGCCGCCTCAGCAGCGAAGAAGTCCGCACTGGTCGGAAACTTGCATCAGCAGGTGATCAGACCCGGAGATATCGCCTGGTCGTCACCAGCGTTGGGATCACGGCGAGCACCACCCCCACCACGGCGACACCGAGCATGGCCCAAGCTGCCTGTTCCCAGCCGATCCAGGCTATGAATCGGATGGAGTTCTGGGCACCGCGGATTATCGAGAAGTAGACCGCAGCCGCCATGGTGATACAGGCAAGGGTCACACCGATCAGTGCCGAAATCACCGCGCCCAACAAGAACGGCACGGTGATGTAGAAGTTGCTTGCGCCGACCAATCGCATGATGCCGATTTCCCGGCGCCGTGCAAAAGTTGCCAGTCGGATCGTGTTGCCGATCTGCAAGGCCGAGGCGAGCAGCAACAGCGCCGACGCTCCAGCGGTCGACCACTGGAGCACGTTGAGAGCCCTGAAGAAGGGATCGAGGAGCTGGTGCAGATCCTGCACCTTCTGCACACCCTTCAGCCCGACCACCGAGCTCACCACACCCTGATACTCCTCGGGATTCTTCAGTTTGACGCGGAACGATTCCTGCATTTGTTCCACGGTCAGAGAGTCCTGGATCGGGCTGCCTTCATACGCTCTCTGGAACTCCGTGTACGCGTCTTGCTTGGTCTCGAAGTAGATGCCGTCCGGTGCAACCTCGGGGTTGGCCTGCAGCGTTCGGTAGATCTCATCCTTTTGAGCCTGGGTGACATCTTGACCTGGGTCACATTGGTCGCCGCGGGTGTCCTTGGCGCATAGGAAGATCGATATCTCGATCTTGTCGTACCAGCGGCCCTTCATCAGGTCGACCTGCTGGCTCGCTAACAGCCCCGCCCCAAACAGCGACAGCGACACCCACATAGTCATGATGACCGCCAAGGTCATGGTCAGGTTCTGCCGAAGCCCGGCGCGGGTCTCGGACAAGATGTGGCGGTAACGCATTAACTAATCCCCAATTGCTCGGCTCGCGGCGGTGGTTCTGTCGGGTGCGGCGCTACGATCTGGCGCCGGCACATAGTTCATCTGTGCAGGACTCACTGGTAGCCGTACACGCCTCTGCTCTGGTCTCGGACGACTTCCCCGTCGTCGAGCTCGATCACCCGCTTGCGCATCTGGTCGACGATGGTTGAGTCATGCGTCGCCATCAGGACTGTGGTATCCGCGCGGTTGATCCGATCGAGCAGCTTCATGATCCCGACGCTGGTGGCCGGGTCGAGGTTTCCGGTCGGCTCATCAGCGATCAAGATCATTGGCCGGTTGACGAATGCGCGCGCGATTGCGACGCGCTGCTGCTCGCCGCCTGACAGTTCCTCGGGCAGCCGGCTGCCCTTGCCGCCAAGCCCAACAAGCTCGAGCACCTCGGGAACCACTCGCTTGATCGTCGAGGCAGGCTTGCCGATGACCTGCAGAGCAAAGGCGACATTGTCGGTCACGGTCTTGTTCGGCAGCAGCCTGAAGTCCTGAAAGACGGTGCCGATCTGGCGACGCATCGCCGGGATCTTCCAGCTGTGTAGCTTGCTGAGCTCTCGGCCGGCGACGAACACCTTGCCCGTGCTGGGCCGCTGCTCGCGCAGGATCAGTCGCAGAAACGTCGACTTGCCCGAGCCCGACGCCCCGACCAGGAAGACGAACTCACCCTTGTCGATGTCGACATTGATGTTCTCGAGCGCTGCGCGGCGCTGGCTGTCGTAGGTCTTGGACACATTTTCAAAACGAATCACGGTGTTGCTTCCCCCGAGATAGACAGCTCCGACGCCCTCGGGCGCCAGACGGCCAGGGATGAGTCTAGGTCAAGCTTTGGTAACGGGACGCGCTCATCAGCGCGAGCCCGTCATTTGGATGCGGGGGAGCAGAGCAGAGGGAGCAATTGGAGGCAGCTGCCTAGGTTGCCGCCGTCTCCCGCGTCCGGCGCCAGCGGATGCCGGACTCAATGAAGCCATCGATGTCGCCATCGAATACGGCATCAGGTGACGAGACCTCATACTCGGTGCGCAAATCCTTGACCATCTGGTACGGGTGCAGCACGTAGGACCTCATCTGAGAACCCCAGCTGTTGCCGCCGTCACCCTTGAGCGCGTTGAGCTGTGCCTCGCGGTCCTGCCTCGCCCGTTCCAACAGCCGCGACTGCAGCACCCGAAGCGCGGCGGCCTTGTTCTGCAGCTGGGACTTCTCGTTTTGGCAGGAAACCACAATCCCCGTCGGTAGGTGGGTGATCCGTACCGCGGAGTCGGTGGTGTTGACACTCTGCCCGCCGGGCCCGGAAGAGCGGAACACGTCAATGCGCAGATCACTCTCGGGGATGTCGATGTGATCAGCTGCCTCAGTCACCGGCAACACCTCCACGCCCGCGAACGAGGTCTGACGGCGCGCCTGGTTGTCGAAAGGCGAGATCCGCACCAGCCGATGGGTCCCCTGCTCTGCCGAGAGCACTCCGTACGCGAAAGGGGCCTTCACCTGGAATGTGGCGGATTTTATGCCTGCCTCTTCCGCGTACGAGGTGTCGTAGACCTCGGTCGCGTAGCGATGGCGTTCGGCCCAGCGCAGATACATCCGCAAAAGCATGGCGGCGAAGTCGGCCGCGTCGACGCCACCGGCTTCGGAACGGATCGTTACCAGCGCCTCGCGCTCGTCGTACTCGCCCGACAACAGTGTGCGCACTTCGAGAGCCTCGACCGCCTTCTGCAGCGAGGTCAGCGTATCGGCTGCCTCGTCAAGGCTGGCTTGGTCGCTTTCTTCCTGCCCGAGCTCCACCAGTGCGCCAAGATCGTCCAACTGAGCCCGCAGTCCGACGACCCGATCGACTTCGGCCTGCAAAGCGGACAACCGCGTTGTCACGCGTTGGGCGTTGTCCGGGCTATCCCACAGATCGGGAGCGGCCACCTGCTGCTCCAACTGGGCGATCTCCGCGCGCTTGCGATCGGGATCGACGACAGCCTCAATCGAGCTCAAAGCCTTATCAAGGTCAGCGAGTGCGACTGCGAAGTCGGGTCCGGCCACGATGATCCACTCTACTTGGGCCAGTCACTCCTCGATCTCTTGCGCAAGTCGTCCCGACGTCAGTAGGAGTCGTCCGCGCGGCGCAGTTCCTCGATGCGGACGAACCGCTCTTCACCGATAAGCTGGCGGGGCGGCCAGTCGCTGACCCAGATGACGACAAACGCGGCAAGCGAGCAGGCTAGGGCCAGCACTGGACCAAGCACAAACAGCCACACGAGCACACACCCGACAAGGTCAAGCAGCAGCACTGCTAGCGCTCCGCGCCTCCTGAGATTGCCGCGGCGGCCACGCCATGCGACATACACAATCCAGGGCAGCATGGCCGACAGGATCGCCACCCAGGCAAAGATCGACATCCCATGACTGAAGGCACCGGACGCCAGCCGAATCATGGCAACCAGACCGAGCAGGCCTGTTAAGGCTCCGAGAGCTGTGGCCAGGTTCTTGTTCAGCATGCCTACTCCCGCTGGCCGGGCAGAGAGCATTGGTCGAGCCAGCACGGGCCACCCTAGCCTCATTGGCTGTGTGCACACCCGAAGCAACACCGGGGTGTCACCATGCCGGTAGGCCCCAGGTGCGGAGCCTCCTCGGTGCGGCAAACAGCGTGACCGCGTTGTCGTTCAACTGAGCAAATCCGTCCGGCACCGACATGGTGATAAGGCGAGGTTGTCGGAATCCGAGCATCTTGCTCACGCCCGATTCGGACCATTTGATCGGCTAAGGGGAAATAGACTGTCGCAGCGACCCGGGAGCATAGCTCAGTTGGTTAGAGCACTTGCCTTACAAGCAAGGGGTCAGCAGTTCGAGTCTGCTTGCTCCCACCATTGGAACACCTAGTGAGAGACAGGTTATGCAGTTTGCATAGTCTGCTGAACTGGCCCAGTGTAGCCACAGATGTAGCCACGGGAAGCATCACCACGTGTGCAGTTTCGGTTCATGCTTGACCATTGGGTTCCGGTAGCTGCTTGACAGTTTCAAGACGCGGTTCCGGTAGCTGCTTGACAGTAGTTCCGGTAGGTGCTTGACACTTTCGCGGTGCCGCGCCTGTTGCGATGCCTGGATGGTGGGTTCTTCCCTGGTCGTCATCGACTGCGGAAGGAGCCGGTGATGCTTGTGGAGCTGCGGGTGGCCGAGCAGCGGTTGCGGGCGGTGTGGGAGGTGCTGGACGGCGCCTCGGTGACGGAGGTGGCGCGCCGGTTCAAGGTGTCGCGGCAGAGCGTTCATGTGTGGTTACGTCGGCATGCCGCTGATCAGGGTTTGGGTGATCGGTCGTCGCGGCCGCATGGGTGTCCGCATCAGATGAGTGCGGTGACCGAGGCCAAGATTGTGGAGATCAGGCGGGCGCATCCGGCTTGGGGTGCGGACCGGATCGGCTACCAGCTCAAGAGGGATGGGATCGGCCTGGTGCCGGGCCGGACCAGTATCTATCGGGCGCTGGTGCGTAATGGCTTGGTGGT
>JAICEV010000175.1 GCA_025923975.1 Propionibacteriaceae bacterium | reverse complement strand
GTCCATCACCACTACCTCACCGGTCATGAATGAGGACGCGTCGGAGGCCAGAAAGACTACGCAGGGCCCCAATTCCGATGGCATGGCGTAACGCTGCATCGGCGCGTCATCGATCCAATGACGCTTGAACTCTGGCTTATCGACCGGAGCCATCTCGGTCTTGATATAGCCGGGTGCCAAAGCGTTCACACGTACACCGTGAGGCGCCCATTCGGCGGCCAGGGAACGGGTCAACTGGTGCACCGCGGCCTTCGAGGCGTTGTACGCCGGCTGCCACTGCGGTCGGTTGACAATCTGAGCCGAGATCGAGCCGATGTTGATGATCGCCCCGCCGTGTTGCGCAACCATCAGCCGGCCGAACTCCTGCGCGCAGTGCCAGACGCCGTTCACGTTCACATCCATCACGAACCGCCACTCCTCCGCGGGAATCTCGAGGGAAGGCCGATGAATGCATGCGCCGGCATTGTTCACCAGTACGTCAACCTGGCCGAGTCGGTCCATCACCTCACTCGCTGCGCGTGCTACCTGATCCGGCTCGGTGACATCCGCGGCCACAGCGATCGCGGCGACTCCGAGAGACTCCAATTCCTTGATCGCCCCTGCTGCCGCGCCGGTATCTCTGACTAGGAGCACGAGGTCGCTGCCAGCTTCGGCGAGGGCTGTCGCCAGGGCCCTACCGATGCCTCGATTGGCTCCGGTCACCACAGAGACCTTGCCGGACAGCGAAAAAGCGTCGAGAACAGACATTCACAGCTCCTAGTGGCTAGCCCGCCCCGGAGCGACCGACTCGGCGGCGGGACGAGGTTGAGTTTCAAGAACAGCGCGATCCGGCAGGGATAGCTCACCATGCGCGACGAGAACGGCGGGCCCAGTCAAATAAGCCTCATGCTCGGTTAACTGAACGTCAACACTGCCACCCGGCACGTCGACGCGATAAGTCACCGGCAGCGGCGTCAGATCCTGACCCTGTACGCGGGCCACCGCCGCGGCGGCGACTGTTCCGGTGCCGCAGGACTTGGTCTCGCCGACACCGCGTTCGAAGACGCGCATCGCGATGTGCTGGGGTCCACACTGCCGTACGAACTCCAAGTTCACGCCCTCGGGAAATTCCTCGGCTGGATCCCAGCGGGGCGGGAGGTACAGCGGCAGCAGGTCGAGGTTGTCGGCGAAGCTCACCGCATGCGGATTGCCTACGTCAGCCGTGAACGCCTTGAAGTCAGCACCGTCAGCGGTGGTGACGAGCACTGATCGACTTCCCACCACGACCGGGCCCATGTTGACTCGAACTCGGCCATCCGGCAGTGCTGTCGTTACCTTCAGACCGCTCCGCGTAGCGACTTGGACAACTGGTCCATGAACCAGATCCTGATCGAGCAGGTAGCGCACGAAGACTCGAATTCCATTGCCGCACATCTCAGCGATCGATCCATCAGCGTTGCGGTAATCCATAAACCACAACGCACCATCGCCATCCCAGCCGTCGACATGCTTGGCGAGTACGGCCCGAAGCAGGCCGTCGGCGCCGACGCCGGCGCGCCGGTTGCAGATAAAGCGAACCTCCGCAGGTCCGACATCGAGCATTGATTCCCGATCAAGGATGAGGACGAAGTCGTTCTCGGTGCCGTGTCCCTTCGTGAACGACCACCTGCGCATGCGGTCAGTCTTCCATCCGGGCTGCAGCTGCGACGGCGCCCGGCGCGGGACCGGTTCCAGTCGGCCCTGCTAGTTCGTATGCGGCCGAAGCCAAGTCAGCATGGTGGTAGGGCAGCCAGGTGATACGTCCATCCTTGCGGAACCAGGACTCCTGCCGACGGGCGAACTTCCGAGTCCCGATGATGGTCTGTTCCCGCGCCTGGGTTTCACTGATTTCACCGTCGAGATAGCGCAGCACCTGCCGATATCCGAGCGCGCGAGAGGCAGTGAGACTCTCGCGCAGGCCGGCGGCGGCGAGCCGGCGTACTTCCTCGACGAAGCCTGCGGCCCACATCGCGTGCACTCGTTCGGCTATCCGGGCGTCGAGTGTGGGTCGGTCGACTGCGATACCGATCTGCACGACATCGGGAAGCCGGTACTGGTGCTCCGGTAGGGCGGCCGAAAACGATCGACCGGTCAGCTCGATGACCTCCAATGCACGGATCACGCGGCGGGCATTGCCCGGAAGGATCTGCGTCGCCGCCACGGGATCGGCATCGCTCAACCGCTCGTGCATTCGCGCTGCACCTTGGGTTTCGAGGTCCTGCTCCAGCCGGGCTCGCACCGCCGGATCGGTTCCGGGAAATTCAAAGTCATCGACAATGGCCCGGACGTAAAGGGCGGATCCGCCGACCACGATTGGAATGGCGGAGCGAGTCCGACAGTCCTCGATCGCACGTCGAGCAAGCTGCTGGAATTCGGCGACCGTCGCAGTTTCGCTGACATCGAGGAGATCAATCATGTGATGACGGATTTCTGCGCGCTCCGTCTTGGTCGGCTTGGCTGTGCCGATATCCATGCCTCGGTAGACAAGCATCGAATCCGCATTGACGACCTCGGCCCGGCGCCCGTCCGCGGCGTAACGCCGGACCAGCCCGGCGGCCAGACTCGACTTGCCGGCCGCAGTCGGACCCACGAGCACTACGGTCACCTCCACAGTGTGGCGCAGAGGGCGTCAGCTGGTGGTTGGGCGGTGTACATGCTTCGGAGCCTGGAGTAGAAAGGGCGTTGGGCTATTTCCCAGAGAGGTGGCAAGGCGATGGGCATCTTCGACAGGGCCAAGGAAGCGCTCAGCGGACACAGCGAGCAGGTCGAAGCCGTCATCGACAAAGCAGGGGACTTTATCGACGAGAAGACCGAGGGCAAGTACGTCGAGCAGGTTGATAAAGGTCAGGACATGGCCAGGGATAAGCTCAGCGACAGGACCACGGACCGGACGGAGCCACCAGCCGGAGCGCCGCCAGCCTGAATTCTTGGCCTGAGTTCTTGGCTTCGCACTCTTGACCGGATCTAGTTCAGCCTCCAGCGATGGCCGGGGCCATCGGGTCTGGCGAGTCCGTGCTCTGCTCGCGCTGGATGTACTCCTCGATTGCCTCGATGTTGTCTTTCGATCGCCGCACCACGGTGACGAGCGCGCTCATCGTGGCGACTTCTTCCACCTGTTCCTTGATGAACCACTGCATGAACTGGTCAGAGGCAAAGTCGCCCTCCTCGCGGGCGATCCGGGTGAGCTCGTTGATCTGAGCCGTGACCCGGCGCTCCTGCTCAAGGGCGAGCTCGACGGGTGCGACGACATCAGGGAAGTCCGCCTGCGGAGCGCTGACCCCGGGAACGAGCGCGGGTGCATCCTGGTCGATGAGGTACTTGATCATCATCATGGCGTGGTCGCGCTCTTCCAAGGCCTGGTCGTAGAAGAAGCCGGCCATTTGCGGCATCGTGAGCGAGTCGTAGTAGACCGCGCAGGCCACGTACTGCTGGTGAGCGGCGAACTCGTGTCCTATCTGAATGTTCAGCTGCTCGACAAATCGTTCGGCGGGCATTCAGCGGCTCCTCAGCAGTTTCCTCAATGCGCAGTGCAGGTGTGAGCGGGCTGTAACGTACCAGGGGCGCCGACCGTAGGGATGCCAAGATCGACCGCAGAGCGAGCCGGCGATGCTCGACTGGCCTGCCATGCGTCGCCGCCGGGCGTGCGGCGCAGCGCAACCAGTCCGGCGTCGGCGTTGAGGTGGTGGGGCGCGGCGTAGGTGATGATCACGTCCGCCATGTCGCCGGGTCGTGGACGGGCTTGCGGTTCGGAAGGCACCGAGACATGGACTAACCGGTTGTCGCGGGCGCGTCCCGACATCCGATGGGTTTGCACATCCTTCCGGCCCTCGCCATCGGCGAACATCACCTCGACTTGCCGACCAACGTGCTTCAGGTTCTCCTGCCAGGCGATTTCGCCCACAAGGTCGACCAGGCGGTCGTAGCGTTCCTGGACGACTGCTTTGGGTACCTGATCATCCATGGTGGCCGCAGGCGTACCCGGGCGTATGGAGTACTGGAAGGTAAAGGCTGCCGCAAACCGGGATGCCGCAACCACATCAAGGGTGGCTTGGAAGTCTGATTCAGTCTCACCGGGGAAGCCGACAATGATGTCTGTGGTGATCGCGGCCTCAGGCATAGCGGCACGCACTTTGTCGATGATGCCCAGATACCGCTCGCTGCGATAGGAGCGGCGCATCGAGCGCAGCACGGCGTCCGATCCCGATTGCAGCGGCATGTGCAGTTGGGGCATCACATTGGGAGTCTCGGCCATCGCGGCGATCACGTCATCGGTGAAGTCCTTTGGATGGGGAGAGGTGAAGCGGACCCGTTCCAGGCCCTCGATTTCACCGCAGGCGCGGAGCAGTTTGGCGAACGCGCGGCGGTCGCCGAACTCCACCCCGTACGCGTTGACGTTTTGACCGAGGAGCGTCACCTCCTGAACTCCTTCGGCCACCAGCGCCCGAATTTCAGCCAGGATTTCACCTGGTCTGCGGTCCGTCTCACGACCACGCAGCGACGGGACGATGCAGAAAGTACACGTGTTGTTGCAGCCAACGCTGATCGACACCCACGCCGCGTACGCCGACTCGCGACGAGTCGGCAGATTGGATGGGAAGGTCTCCAGGGCTTCCTTGATTTCGACTTGGCCCTCGCGCTGAATCCGGGCGCGTTCCAGCAGCACCGGCAGCGAGGCGATGTTGTGCGTTCCGAACACCACATCGACCCACGGAGCACGGTTAAGGATCGCGCCCTTGTCTTTTTGGGCCAGGCAACCACCGACGGCGATCTGCATGCCAGGGGTTGCCTTCTTGGCCGGCAGCAGGTTGCCCAGGCTTCCGTACAGCCGGTTGTCGGCGTTCTCGCGCACCGCGCAGGTGTTGAACACCACGACGTCGGGTGGTGCGTCCGGGGCGGATCTCCGATAGCCCGCCTCTTCAAGCAGTCCAGCCAGGCGCTCGGAGTCGTGCACGTTCATCTGGCACCCGTGGGTGCGGATCTGATACGTGCGCGGACGAGTGGCTGCCGGCGCGTCGGACACTGTCGACATAGCAGACCAAGGGTAATGCGCGCACGTACCTGGCGATAAAGTGCCAGTTTGTGAACGCTGCACCTACCGGCGAACAGTACGAGATCATCTCAGGTCCCCACCGTGCCGTTGTCACGGAGGTGGGCGCCACCCTGCGCAGCTTCTCGGTTGAGGGTCGGGATGTGGTACGTGGGTTCGGCGTGGATGAGATGAGCAGGGCTGGGCGAGGGCAGCATCTGATCCCTTGGCCGAATCGAATCCGCGACGGTCGCTACGTGTTCAACGGCGTGACCCAGCAGCTGGGGCTAACCGAACCAGCTCGGAACAACGCAAGTCACGGCTTGGTCCGCTATGTGCCCTGGGTTCTCGTCGACAAGAAAGTGGATGCGGTCACGAGCCGAGTACGCATCCATCCGCAGCCTGGCTGGCCTGGCACCCTCGAGGCGATGATCACGCATCAGGTCAGTGCCGATGGTCTTGCGGTGACGGTGGAAGCGACCAACATCGGTGAGGATGAGCTGCCGTTCGGGTATGGGGCGCACCCCTATCTCACGGTCGGTGAGTCCACAGTCGACGAAGTATCCCTCACGGTGCCCGCTGGGTCCTATCTGGAGGTCGACGACCGGTTGCTTCCCACCAAGATCTCACCGGTGGATGGCACGATCTATGACCTACGCCGAGGTCCCGTCCTGGGATCGACGAACCTCGATACTGCCATGACTGATCTGGTACGCGATCCGGACGGTCGCTGGCGGGTGAAGGTCGTACTAGGCGAGCGCCATGCAGAGCTGTGGGGCGACGAGGCAATGAAATGGACGCAGATCTTCACGGGAGGGCCAAACCGCGACTGGTCTATCGCCGGTGAGCCAATGACCTGCGGGCCAGACGCGTTCAATGCCGGACCAACCCATGGTGACCTGAAAGTGCTGGCGCCCGGTGAGACCTTTGTGGGCCAATGGGGGATTTCCGGCAGATAGTCTCGCGACGCGTCCAGCTCCCCCAGAGAGTTCGAGCCTGTAACCGAAACTCAATATGTATCTCCCGCTCTTTTCGTCCGCCAAAGGTCTAGGGTCGGCCCCATGACGGAATCCGAAATCTCGTCAGAGGATGCGCCCATCGAAGCTGCACCGCAGTCTGATCCCGTTCCGGATCCGACCGCTGGTCCGTCCGTGGCCCCAGACCAACTTGGCGGGCCTCTGGTGGTGATAAGCAATGTTGACAAGCACTTCGGTCAGTTACATGTACTCCAAGACATCAATCTCACAGTACGCAAGGGTGAGGTCGTAGTCGTCCTGGGACCATCAGGCTCGGGTAAGTCGACCCTGTGCAGGGTCATCAACCGCCTGGAAACGATCGAGTCTGGAACGATCAGCATCGACGGCAAGCAGCTGCCCGAAGAAGGCAAAGCTCTGGCGCATCTGCGCGCTGACGTCGGGATGGTGTTCCAATCGTTCAACCTCTTCTCCCACAAGACGGTCTTGGATAACGTTACGCTCGGCCCGATCAAGGTTCGCAAGAAGTCCGCGGCGGAGGCCAAGAAACGCGGCATGGAATTGCTCACGCGCGTTGGTGTCGAATCACAGGCCGATAAGTATCCGGCTCAGCTATCCGGCGGCCAGCAGCAGCGGGTCGCAATTGCCCGGGCACTTGCCATGGATCCCAAGGTGATCTTGTTCGACGAGCCGACCTCGGCCTTGGACCCGGAAATGGTGAACGAGGTGCTGGACGTGATGATCTCGCTGGCTCGCCAGGGCATGACGATGATCGTGGTCACTCATGAGATGGGTTTCGCCCGAAAGGCCGCGAACCGGGTGGTGTTCATGGATGACGGCCTCATCGTTGAGGAGGCTGACCCGGACTCGTTCTTCACTAATGCGCAGAGCGCACGAGCTAAAGACTTCCTGAGCAAGATCTTGACCCACTAGCCCAGGGCGACGCAGTCCGCTGCGCCTATCCGGTTACAAACGCAAGGAGAGCAATGCACATCAGCAAGAAGATCCTCGCCGTGGCGGCGGGATCAGCACTGGCGCTCACCATGGCTTCGTGTGGTGGCGGCGATGCCGGAAGCACGACGGGTGACACCATCAACATTGGCATCAAGTATGACCAACCCGGCCTTGGTCAGAAGGTCGGTGAGGATTACAAGGGCCTCGACGTCGATGTGGCGCGCTACGTCGCCAAGGAACTTGGCTTCGAGGGCGACAAGGTG
>JAICEV010000174.1 GCA_025923975.1 Propionibacteriaceae bacterium | reverse complement strand
GGTACGCCGCTGGCAGCAGGAACAAGGCGACCACCAGCGAACTCACCAAGCCGCCCAGCAGCACCAGAGCGAGGGGATGCAAGATTTCCAGTCCAGGACGCGGACCGAGCACCACGAACGGCAGTGCGACCGCTGCCAGCGCGGCGGCGCTGATGATCAAGGAGCCGAAGGGCTCCCCAGCCCTGTCATGCACGGTCGCGGCATCATCATCGCTCCCGCGCTTACCCTCGGGTCCCTGAATTGTGGTCACCATGACTGCGATATAGCGAGCTGCCAGGCCGAGAACCGCAAGCATCCCGAGCAGCTCGCCTAGGCCGAAGGTGCGTCCACCGATGAGGCCGGTGAGCAGCCCGCCGGTCAGCGACAGCGGCAGTGCCGCCGTGGCCACCAGCGCCAGCCGCCAGCTATTGAATGCTGCCTGGAAGAGCAGGAATGCAGCAATGATGGCAGCGATACCGAAGCCGATCGAACGCCCGATCTGGATTTCGTCGGCGGTGGAGTTGGCGATCACCTCAGCGTGGTATTGAAGCGGGAAGCTCATCGTCGCGAGCTGCAGCTCAAGATCGGCAGCGACATCTCCGGCGCTTCGACCGTCAAGATCAGCGACCACGTCCAGGTGCCGGGAAACAGCCTCGCGGTCAATGACCGTTGGTGTCTGCGCGATCCTTACCTCGGCAACGTCGCCCAGACGGAGATGGCCGCCGCCTGGCCGATCGATGAGCAGCGACTGCACAGACGACACGCTGCTTCGCGTGGCAGGCGTTCCCAAGACGATGACATCGAAGACCTTCTGATCCTCAAAGACACTGCCCACCTGGATGCCCTGGAGCAATGTGGCCTCGGCGCGACGTACGTCGCCAGGTGTAATGCCCAGCTGCTGGGCCTTGTCCAGGTCGACCTCGATCTCGATCGTCGGCTGGGTGAGAGCGCCTTCGACGCGCGGGTTGACAACCCCGCCGATGGTGCTCATCAGCTGCTGCACCTTGGCGGCCTCGGCAGCAAGGACCTGGGGTTCCTCGCCGTAGATGCGAACGGCAACCGGTGTGTTCAGGCCGGTCAGGACGTCCAGCCCGCTGCCGGTCACGGTGTTGGAACCCGTGTTCAGGCTTCCAACCTCTCGCATTTCTTGGGTCGAGAAGGGTACGACTTCGGCGGTAAAGCCTGGGACCTCGCGGACCGTGTCCTTGATCGAGGCCACCGTTTCGTCGTAATCGGCATCGCCGGCGATGGCGACCCAAATGTCGCCGGAGTTGACGTTGACCAGTCGATCGCCGGTTATTGCCCGGCCGACCGTCGCGCCGACCCCAGTGACCCCAGGCAGAGATCGCAGCTCGTTGCCCATTTCGGTAGCCTGCTGGGTCATCGCCGGAGCAGAAACGCCCGGGGCGCCCTGCAGCTTGACCACCACATTCCGGTCTTGGAAGGTGGGTGTCAGGGCAGTGTTGAGGAATGGCAAGATCGCGACTGCTATTACGCCGCAGGCGGCGGCCACCAGCAAGGCTGGACGAAGGCTCTTGGAGAACCCCGGCAGACCGCTGCGGTAACGTGCGCCGAGCCACGCCACAGGCCCGGACGGTGAGCCGGTTTTTGGTTGCCAGCGTGCGAACACCAGGCTGTTCAACGCCGGACCCACCGTCAATCCGACGATCAAGGCGGCCAGGACCGCCGTGGCGTACGCCGCAACCATAGGGCTGAAGAATGCTCCGGGCCGGCCTTCGAGCACAGCCATCGGAAGAATCGCAAGCAAGGCGATGATGCCGGCATAGATGAGCGGCCGGCGCACCGTTGCCAGGGACTGTTGAATGGCCACCCAGGTCGGCTCCGCATCCGGGCTGGCGCTCCGAGCCCCCAGCCGATGCAGCACCGCACCTTGTGGTGTAACCGCCTCATCTACCACGATTGCGACGGCAGCTGCCAGACCGGCGATAACCAGAGCGTTGAGCCCATAACCCAGGAGATGGAGTACCAGAGCCGCGCTGATCACCGACACCGGCACCGTGATCGCAGCGACGATCACCGCGCGCCAGTGGAAGCGCAGTGCGAGCAGCGTGAGGAGCAGTAACCCTGCACTAATGGCAATCGCGAGGCCCAGATTGTCTGTGGCCGCCTCCAGGTAATCGGATGGTGCGAACCACGACGTATCAGTGGTGATCCCGGTGAGCCCGGGGCGAAGCGCCTCGAGAGCATCCTGTACGCCTTCGGTGACCTCCTCGGTGTTTGCTCCCGGGAACTTTTCGACGACCATGATCAATCCGGGCCCGCCGTTGACGACGGCATCCCCGATAAGCGGCTGATGATCAACCTTGACCTGTGCAACGTCGCCGAGGGTGAGATTGTCGGCGCCGTCCACCGGAACCTTGGCAACCTCAGCAGGATCGCTCAGCTTCTCCAACAAGTGCCTGACCTGAAGGCGTTGCTGAGGCGTCTCAATGAATCCGCCGGTGCCTGGGGTTGATGCCTCCAGGAAGCTGAGCTGTGAGACCACCTGTGCGTTTCCGGCTGTGCTGACGACCTGGTTCAGCGTCACGTTGCGATCGCGCAGGACCTGAGGATCGACCTGCACCTGAAGTTGTTGATCACGCAGGCCCCAGATAGAGACGTTGGCAACGCCCGGCACTCCCATGAGCCGCGGACGTACCGTCCAGCGCGCGATGACCGACTGCTCGATCGGGGTCAACTCCGTGGTGGACATGCCGATCATGACCACCCGGTTGGCCGAGGACAGCGGCTGCAATAGCGTCGGCGGCTTCGACACGTTGGGAAGGGCGTGAGCTTGTGTGAGGCGCTCCTCGATCAACTGCCGGCCTCGATAGATGTCGGTGCCGGACTCGAACACCATCACGATCGAGGACAGGCCGGGCAACGATTCCGATCTGATCACGTCCACACCCTCGACCCCGTTGAGCAGGTCCTGTTCCAGCGGGACGGTGATCAACTGCTCGACTTCCTCAGCTGAGAGGCCGAGCGCCTCGGTCTGAATCTCCGCGTACGGTGGGCTGAACTCTGGCAAGACCTCCAGGGATGTACCACGGAGTTGCACTATGCCTAGGGCCAGGACCCCTATAGCCGCCGCCAAGATCAGTAGGCGGAACTTCATAACCCCCGCTAGGAAACGCGCCATGGCTCACCCTCTCGTGACCTGGTGGGATGTTTACAACGCGGCAGATGCCCCCAGCCGCTTGGTGAATGATTTTGAGATTCTGATAAGCGTTTCACATTTTCAGTGCGGTTAACCAAACAAATTGATTACGATTTCGAGTCTCAGTCGAATTCTTGCCGGCATCTGGTCGTGAGCGCCTAGGTCGGCGGTTTGGCGTGCAAAAAGGTGCCAAACGGTTGCGTGTCGCGTCAGTGTCAGCGCAAAAATCCTCGGGTGAACAGTTCGAATGTGGCACCAGCCAGCGGTCCGGGACTTGGCGCCGTGTCCGCTTTAGTCTAGTGATTCACAGGCAGCTTACAGGCACGCGCTGTACTAGGTCTCCTTGTCATGCCCGCGTGCCCTTGAGGTCGTGAACACCCGCGCCGCGTGGATTAGGTGAATCGATCTACGTCGAAATGCGATCGCCGGAAATCCTCAGCTCGCCAGGCTTCGGATCTGGTCGTGTTGCAAGATCAATAACGGTCTTGAGGCACGCGATTTGATCGCGAATCACCCCTCGCCACCAGGCGATGGCGTGCTGGCGAGCCGAATCATCGCCGACACCGGTCGCGTCGATCCCCAAGGCGCGACATGTCGCCACTGCACGAACGAGGTGGTAACTCTGCGTGACGACGATCAGTCGAGAGAGATTGAAGATTCGTTTGGCCCGCAGGCATGACTCGTAAGTATCGAAGCCGCCAGTATCAGCAATGACCCGTTCCTCAGGCAAGCCTGTCCTAATCAGGTAATTGCGCATGGCAGCGGCCTCATTAAACTCTGGCGCCAGGTGATCGCCAGAGACGATGATCATCTCAACCAGTCGGGCATCATAGAGGCGCTTTGCAAGATCAAGACGGGCCGCCAGAAATGCGGACGGCGTGCCGTCTGGGTTAACCTGCGCTCCGAGTACTAGAGCCACTGGTGCCGCCGGCACATCGGACTGTGCATAGATGTGGCCCGCCGCTATTGACCGTACAAAGCTGACGGCACCCGTCAATGTGGCCAGCCCGACAATCCCAATGCCAAGCAGCAGCCAAGACAATTTCACAAGCCGCTGCTTGCCGGAGACGCGTTGCTCGGGTGCCGGCACGCCTCAAGAGTAAATGACGGCTGAATGCCAGACGCAGAGTGTCAGGGTCATGGAAGGGACATTCTGCGCCTCTTGGATAGTTATTTACGCTATATGGATAATTATGGAGGCTCATACCGCGATGACGACGACACACTTGGCGATTTTCGGCCCCTCGACCTGCGCGAGACTGCGTTGATGGGTTTCGGTCATCGCAACGAGCGCAGCTTCGATGGCGTCATGCGGATGGCCGCTTCTCAAGCTGCGTACGGAATTGATCATGAGCTGACCGATGCCGACTGCTCGCGCTGGCCGAGACCTGGCGACCCTTCCGGACGCGGGTCTCGGTCATGCTCCGAGCTCTTTCGCCCTGCACGTCACAATGAGGCTGTGCCGGAAGGAGACACCGTTTGGCGGGCATGCCAGCGGCTGAACGACGTGCTTGCTGGCCGTGTGCTGACCAGATCTGAATTCCGCGTGCCCTCCTTAGCAGCGACCGATTTGACCGGGGTTGGCGTACGTGAGGTGACCTCGCGCGGCAAGCATCAGCTGTTCCGGTTGAGCAACGAGCTCACGTTGCATACACACTTCAGGATGGACGGCGTCTGGAAGATCTTTCCTCGCGGGCGGCGCTGGAGTGGTGGACCAGCCTTCGAAATCCGCGCCGTACTCGCTACCGATGATCATGATGTCGTCGGATACCGCCTTCCCGTCATCGAGCTCGTTCCGACAGCGAGCGAAGACGCCGTCATTGGGCATCTCGGACCCGATCTGCTCGGGCCCGACTGGGACCTCGACGAAGCTGTCAGGCGGATCGCCGCTCAGCCCGACCGCACCATTGGTGAGGCGTTGTTGGACCAACGGAACCTCGCAGGACTGGGCACGTTCTATCGGGCGGAGCTGCTCTTCCTCCACGGCGTACATCCGCGTAAGCAGGTCCGCGAAGTCCGCAACCTGCGGCGCGTTGTCCAGCGCGGTCAACTTCTGCTCCAAGCAAACCGCTGGCGCCCCGAGCAGTCCACGACCGGTGATCTGCGGCCAGGTCGGCGCGCCTACGTCTATCAGCGTTTAGGCCAGCCGTGCCGCCGCTGCGGAACGCCCATCCGTTTTGAGGAACTCGGCCCGCCAGGCGAGGAACGACACAGCTACTGGTGCCCGCACTGCCAGCCGGGTCCAGGGGCGTAGGAGTCGGCTTAGCTAGCCGGAGTGAAATAATCTCCCCTTGTGCCTTCCGTTCCTTCGCTGCTGAGCGCCCGGATCGCAGCCGTCACCGGCATCGACCCGGAGCTTCGGCCTGCCACCAAGCCACAATTCGGCCACTACCAGTCGAATGTGGCCTTGCGCCTGGCCAACAGCGAACGGAAATCACCGCGGGAGGTTGCCGCGGACATCGTCGCCAGGCTTGAGGTTGCCGACCTCTGTGAGCTCCCGGAGATCGCGGGCCCCGGCTTCATCAATTTCCGGCTCCGAAACGAGGTGCTGGCACAGGCAGTGACAGACCAGCTCGCCGACCCCTATGCGGGCGTCGCGCAGACCTCCGAGCCTCAGGTCGTAGTGATCGACTACTCCGCTCCGAACGTGGCCAAGCAGATGCACGTGGGTCACCTGCGCTCCACGGTCATCGGCGACTGTCTACGTCGAGTGATTGGTGGCGTTGGCCATAACGTCATTGCGCAGAACCACATCGGTGATTGGGGCACCCAGTTCGGGATGCTGGTCGAGCAGATCCTCGAGGAAGGCATCGACCCCTCCACCCTGACGCTGCCGGAGGCGGAAGCGCTCTATGCCCGAGCCAGCGCCCACTTCCGCGCAGATGAGGATTTCGCCGAACGGGCCCGGCGGCGGGTTGTTGCGCTGCAGTCCGCAGACGAGCTGACTCTGAGCATCTGGCGCGAGTTGATCAACATCTCGCTGGCGGGCTTCAATGCGGCGTACCGGCGGATGGGCGTGCTGCTGACTGATGATGATCTTGCGGGCGAGTCCAGGTACAACGATGATCTTGCCGTACTGGTCGAAGAGCTGGCGCGCAACGGTACGGCAGTGATCGATGACGGCGCGTTATGCGTCTTTGTCGACGGCTTCGCCGCTCCCATGATCGTGCGGAAGAGCGATGGAGGCTTCGGCTACTCCGCAACGGATCTAGCAGCGATCCGGCATCGGGTACGCGACCTGCATGCCAACCGGATCATCTATGTAGTGGATGCGCGGCAGTCCGATCACTTCGATTTGGTTTTCGCCGTTGCGCGTAAGGCTGGCTTTCTGCCCGACGACGTGATCACCGAACACGTTGCGTTCGGCACCGTCCTGGGCACAGATGGCAAACCCTTCAAGACCCGCGAGGGCACTGCGGTAAATCTCAATACGTTGCTGGACGCCGCTGAGGAACAAGCTGCGCCGCCGGTCGCACTCGCTGCCATCAAGTACGCCGACCTCTCCAATGGGCTGAACAAGGACTATGTCTTTGATGTCAGCCGGATGGTGCAGACCACGGGCAACACCGGACCCTACTTGCAGTACGCGCACGCCCGGGTGACTCAGGTCCTCCGGAAGGGTGCGGCTCGAGGCTACGGCGAGCAGTCGAAGGTATTGGTGCTGGAGGAACCGGCGGAGCAAACGCTGGCCTTGCTGCTCATCCGGTTCGGAGATGTCGTCGATGAGGTGGTGAAGACCCTTCAGCCGCACCGGTTGTGCAACTACCTCTATGAGTTGTCGGGTGCCTTGGCGATCTTCTACGAACAGTGTCCGGTGCTGCAGTCCTCAGGTGCCGTACGCGATTCGCGGCTGGCTCTGTGCCTGGCCACGAAGCGGGTGCTCGCCGCCGGGCTCACCATGCTCGGCATCGAGCCTCTGGAACGGATGTAACGCGCGACGGCCTCTGGGCGTGCTGCGTTACCTGAGCTCGTCAGGGTGGATCTGGCGGTCGGCAGCGAGCCACGCCGCACCGACGATGCCGGCGGTGTTCAGCAGCTTGGCCGGCACAACCTCGGCATTGAGCTTGAGCTTGGGGATGAATTTGTCGGAGTTCTTACTGATACCGCCGC
>JAICEV010000173.1 GCA_025923975.1 Propionibacteriaceae bacterium | reverse complement strand
CGGCCGCGCCTTCTGCGGACTCGGCGCCGGCTGGTGGCTGCGCGAGCATCAGGCGTACGGTCTGGACTTCCCGAGCAACAGTCAACGACTTGATGAACTTCAGGTGTGCATCGAGACGTTACGAGCGCTGTGGGCACCCGGTACCAAGGCCTACCATGGCCGTTACGTGCACCTCCCGGAAACCACCTGCTATCCACGCCCGGTCAGCGAGGTGCCGATCATTGTCGGCGGTTCCGGAGAGCGGCGGACGCTGCGGATCGTCGCTGAGCAGGCCGACGGTTGCAATCTGCCATCAGACCAATCGATGTTACGAACCAAGATCGACATTTTGCATAAGCACTGCGCCGCCGTGGGTCGTGACTCAGCTAACGTGGAGATCACCGTGCTGGACTTGCCAGTGATCGGTATAGACCGCGAAGACGTCGCAGCCCGAGTGGAGCGGCTCCGGGGACGTACGCCGGCGGCCGCCTACGCCGCTCGTCACCACGCCGCGCTTGCGGTTGATCATGCACGGCGCTATCACGAGCTCGCCGATCTTGGAGTCACTACCGTATTTGTTGCGCTGCCCGACCTGGCGGGGCCGGATGATCTTGCCCGATGTGCGCCGTTGCTAGCCGCGCTGGATCGCGGTTGATCTCAAAAGTCCGATCCGGTGTTCAGTCTCTGTCCACGATCGCGCCCCACATCTGCCGTAGGCGTTCCGCCTCGGCGGCGTAGGTGGGCATCCCGAAGACCCGGTACGCGGCCAGTGCTCCCTCGAGCATCTCGACGGCGCGGCCGTGGTCGCCGGTGCCTCCACGGTCCAGCAGCATCCGGGCGTGCAACCGGTCCAGGTCGGCCAGTTCAAGTCGGTTGGACATCTGTGCTGCGGCCTCGCGGGCAATGGCGAAGTAACGTTCGGCTTCCTCCCAGCGACGAGCTGCCGCGGCGGCAATACCGGCCCGGGTCTCCACTAGTCGGCCATCAAAGGTGATCCAGCTTCTACGTAGGGCGAGCACCCCTTCGACAAGCGGGGACAATGCCGCCGCCTCCTCGTACAGCCCACACAAGTAGAGCGCCTCAAGGAAACCGAACATGTTGTTCCACGAGCCGATGCCGCTGGCCCGGTCCAGGCTCGGTAGCGTCGACCGAGCCGCCTCGAAGAGCTCCATAACCTCCGCGGCGCGCCCTTGGTGTGCCAAGTGTCGCGCCAGCAGCGAAGGACACTGCCCGCCGACGGCGCCCGGCGGCTCCAGCTCGACGGCGCTGCGCAGCTCCGCCTCTGCGCGTTCGGCATTGCCTTGCCAATGCGCGGCCAAACCAAGGTAGAGGTGGCCAAGGTAGCGCCACGGCAGCCCACCCCGCTGGCCGATGTCCAAGATCTCGGGGCCCAGAGCCTCCACGCGCGATAGGTTGCAGAGCATCGCTGCTTCCCGGATCTGGTCCGAAAGCACCATGAACACCGCACCGAGATGACCTAGACGCTGAGCCATGCCCAACGTCTTGTCGCCGAGGCTTGTCGCCTGCACGCGACTCCCGAGTGTTCCGTCCTGGTAAATGACGAACGCCTGCACACTGCATAGATCCCACAGCGCACTCGCCCGCTCGAACGTTTCGGCGGCCTGCAGGCCGACGCGAATACCATCGGCGAACTCGCCGAAGTCCAGATGGTGGATGGTCTCCATGTGCAGCACGTCCGCCATCGCCCGCTCGTCATGCACCTGCTCGGCAAGCGCACGTGCCTGGTCAAACGTGGCCGTGGCCGCCGAGTAGTCGCCTCCGAGGCTGAGCGCCCATCCCAGCGCGGATAGCAGGCGAGCCTTGTCCGCGCTTACGGTGTCGCCGAGTGCTGCTAACGTCCGCTGGCCAACCTGCACTCCTTCGACTAGGCGACCACTCCAGGTCAGCTGATACACCATGGCCCAGCCCAACCTGCCAATATCCCCCGCCCGCCCGAGCGCCTCGTAGCGATCCAGAGCATCGTCCATCGTGCGCAGTGCGTCGTCCCAGCGGCCGACGCTGCGCCGGGCCATCGCCAGTCGCTCCAGCAGCTGGGCACGGGCGAGCTGATCTGAGGACGAAACGAGCGACAGCGCATGCTCGAAGTGCCCAACGGCGTCGTCAAAGGCGGCTGCGTCGAATGCTCGATCACCGGCGATCGTCAAGTAGTGAACCAGGCTTGCCCGGTCGCTGGAGCGCCCGGCCTGCGAGAGGTGGTAGGCGAGATCCCCGGCGTGCGACTCGAGGTCGTCGGCGTAAAGGCGCGAGATTGCTCTCGCAGTTCGAAGGTGCAACCGCTGGCGCTTCGCCGCCGAGACCTCAGATAGCACTGTCTGGCGGATCAGCTCGTGGCTGAACATGAGCTCGCCGGCAACCTTGCCAGGCGTCACGAGCCGGGCCCGCTCCGCTTCATCGAAGACCTCGACCAGCGACTCCTCACCCATGCCGGTCACCTCGCCTACGATCTCGGAGCTGAATGCCCTGCCCGACAAGGCTGCGGCTACTAACACCTCATAGGTGGACGACGCAAGGCGGTCCAGCCGCTGGCCCACGACCAGGCGGATGCTTTCGGGCACCGACACCTCATCCAGCCGAAGGTCATTGCGCAGTCGGCCATGCTCGTCAAGCAGCATCCCCGATTCGACGAGGTGCAGATAGACCTCCTCAACGAAGAACGGGTTGCCATCAGTCTCGCGGTGAATCACCTTCGCCAGCTCCTCGGGCGCTGGCTGCCCAGCGAGTGCCCGCAGCATCTCGCTCACCCCGTCGAGGGACAGTCGACGCAGGCTGATCCGTTCCAGCAAGCGCCGATGCCCAAGGTGCACGATAACTCGAGCGAGCGGCTCGGAGAGATCCACTTCGGCGTCTCGATAGGTTCCGACCACTAGCACCGGCATCTCGGAGAGTAACGGCGCCAGATACTCGGTAAGCACCACGGTTGACTCGTCGGCCCAGTGCAGATCCTCGAGCACCAGCAACAGAGGCTGGACCTGCGCTGCGCGGCCGATGAACTCGCTCAAGCTATTCCAGACATAGCGGCGGGCGAGCTCGGCTGGCAGCTCGACAGCTGGCGGAATGTCTGGGAAGACCCGCCTCAGCGCCGGCGCGATTCGGGCGATCTCAGGGGCCACATCGCCAAGCGCCTCGCGTAGCGCCAGCGGGCTCCGCGGGTTGCTGATCGCCTGCTCGATCATCTCGACGTAGGGCAGGTACGGCGGCGCGCCGCTCATCTCCACGCAGTGCCCCGTCAGGACCCGCATGCCACGCATCTGGGCATCATCACCGATCTCCGCCACCAGTCGCGACTTGCCAACGCCCGGCTCACCGGCCACCAATGCGAGCTTGCCGTGTCCGAGGAGCGCGTCCTCCACGAGTCGGCGCAGGCTGGCCCGCTCGGCATCACGCTCCACGAACAGCGTGAGCGGCGTAGACATGGCGGTGGGCCGGGCGCCCGCTGAGGTGTCGTTCCACGACACCTCGTACAGCCGCCAGCGCTCTGGAAAGCCTCGTAACCAGAACAACCCCGAGTCGAGAAATGAATAGTCCAGCTGCGGCTCGGCATCCTTCCGTACCACGTCGGTGATCAGAATCTCCCCGCCAACTGCCTCGGCCATGACCCGCGCCGCGGCATGCACCGCTTGCCCGAGCAGATCGGCATCTCGCTCAGCGACCTCGCCGGAGTGGATCCCGATGCGGACTTCGACCGCGCGATGCGGGTGGGCGGTGTTGTGCTCGGCCATCGCACGCTGGATGGCCACGGCGGCACGGACCGCTGCCACATCGGAGGGGAAGGAGATGAGGAACCCATCGCCGAGGGATTTGCGTACGCGGCCACCGAATGCCGCGACCTGGTGCTGCACGATCGCTGCCTGCAACATGAGAATGTCGTCGGCGTACTGGTCACCACGTGTCCGCCGCAGCTCGATAGAGCCGACAATGTCGGTCATCATGATCGTGAGCACCTTGGCCGCGGGGCTGCGATCCGACAAGACCTGCCTCCGTGCTAGCTGGTAAGAGCGGACCCGCGCGTTCAGACTACGGCGTCAAAACGGCGGCACGTTACCCGCCAGGTCCTGCACACCGCTAGATCCTGGCCAGACGTTGTAGGCGTTCCGCCTCAGCGGCGTAGCCAGGCATCCCAAACGTGCGATACGCGGACAGCGCCTCCTGGAGCATTTCGGCAGCCCGCTCGTGGTCGCCCTTTCCGCTGCGCTCCAGCAGCATCCTGGCCTCTAGGCGACCCAGGTCCGCGAGCTCGAGCCGATTGCGCATCTGCTTAGCGATCTCGCGAGCCAGGCCGAAGTGGTGTTCAGCCTCCTCCCAACGGCGAGCCGCCGCGGCTACGAGACCGGCACGGGTTACCGCTAGCCGGCCGTCGAAGCTGATCCAGCTCTTGTCGAGCTTGAGTACTCCTTCGACAAGCGGCGACAGTGCGGCCGCCTCCTCGTTTAGACCACACAAGTAGAACGCCTCAACGAAGTTCAGGAGGCAGCTCCACGAGCCGATGCCGTTCACCCGGTCGAGTCTGGGCAGCTTCGATTGGGCCGACCGGAAGAGATCCATCACCTCCTCGGCTCGCCCGTAATTGGCGAGGTGCCGCGCCAGCACCGCGGCGCTTTGCCCCGCGAACGCCCCCGACGGCTCCAGCTGGACAGCGTTTCGCAACTGAGCCTCGGCGCGCTCAGCGTTGCCTCGCCGGTGCGCAGCCAGGCCCAGGTAGAGGTGGCCCAAATAGCGCCACGGCAGTCCGCCTCGCTCACCGATGTCCACGATCTGCGGACCAAGTGCTTCCACCTGCGGCAGGTCGCCGAGCATCGCCGCGAAGCGGATACGGTCGGAGAGCACCATGAAGGCCGCGCCGTGGTGACCCAACCGCTCGGCGAGGCCTAGCGTCTTGTCGGCGAGGCGCGTCGCCTGCTCGCGACTGCCGAGATTGCCGTCTTCATAGATCACGAACGCCTGGACGCTACAAAGATCCCACAGCGCGCTCTCCCGCTCGAACGTCTCGGCGGCCCGCAACCCGACCTGGATTCCCTCCGCGAACTCGGCGTAGACGAAATGATGGATGGTCTGCATATGCAGCACATCGGCCATGGCCCGCTCGTTCCCGACCTGCTCAGCAAGCGCGCGCCCCTGGTCAAAAGTGGCCCTCGCTGCGGCGTAATCACCACTTACGCTGATTGCAAACCCCAGCGCAGATAGCAGGCGAGCTTTGTCGGCGCTAACGCTGTTGCCGAGTGCCGCCAGCGTCCTTCGCCCGAGGTCGACTCCCTCGACGAACCGGGCAGTCCACACGAGCTGATACACCATGGCCCAACCCAATCGACCGATGGCCTCGACTTGTCCTAGCGTCTCGTAGCGGTCCAACACATCGTTCATCGTGCCCAGCGCGTCCTGCCAGCGGCCCACGTTGCGGAGAGCCATCGCCAGCCGCTCCAGCAACTGCGCACGGCCGAGCTGACCATTGTCTGGCATCAGCGACAGCGCCTTCCCGAAGTAGCCAACCGCATCATCGAACGCGGCGGCGTCGAACGCCCGTTCACCGGCAAGCGTCAGGTAGTGAACCAAGCTGGCTCGATCCGCGGAGCGTCCGGCATGTGAAAAGTGGTAGGCGAGCTCTCCGGCGTGCGCCTCGAGATCGTCGGAGTAGAGGCGCGAGATGGCCGTGGCCGCCTGTAAGTGCAGCTGCTCACGCTTGATCGCCGTGGCACCAGACAGCAGTGTCTGGCGGACCAGCTCGTGGCTGAACATGAGCTCGCCAGCGGCTTTGCCGGACGTAATGAGTCTGGCTCGCTCGGCTTCGTCGAAGGCATCGAACAGTTGGTCCGGATCGGCCTCGGCCACCTCGCCGACCAGCTCTGAGGGGAACGCCCTGCCCGACACGGCGGCGGCCACCAGCACCTCACGGGTTGACTCGGCCAGGCGGCCCAGCCGTTGCCCCAGCACCAGCCGGATGCTTTCGGGCACCGACACCTCATCCACCTGCAGGTCAGCACGCACCCGGCCGTGCGCATCGAGTAGGACGCCGGATTCTACGAGGTGCAGATAGACCTCCTCCACGAAGAACGGGTTGCCCTCAGTTTCGCGATCGATCACATTCACTAAGTGCTCCGGCACAGGTTGGTCGGCCAGCGACCGCAGCATCGCACCTACGGCATCGAACGAGAGTCGGCGCAGGTTCACCCGTTCCACGAGGCGCCGCCGCCCCAGCTGGCCGATGACGCGGGCCAGGGGATGGTGGAGATCCACTTCGATGTCCCGGTAGGTGCCGAGTACCAGCACCGGCATCTCGGGCAGCAGTGGCGCCAGGTACTCGGTAAGCAGCACAGTCGACTCGTCGGCCCAGTGCAGGTCCTCCAGGACCAGCAACAGCGGTTGACCCTGCGCTGCTCGGCCGATGAAACTGCCGAAACTGTTCCAAACGTAGCGGCGCGCCAGCTCCGCCGGCAGCTCGATTGGCGGCGGGATGTTCGGGAAGGCTCGCCGCAATGCCGGCGCGATACGGGCGATCTCCGCAGCCACATCGCCAAGCGCCTTCCATAACTCTAGGGAGCTTCGGGGACTGTTGATCGCCTGTTCGATGATCTCGACGTAGGGCAGGTATGGCGGCGCACCGCTCATCTCCACGCAGTGCCCGGTGAGCTGGCGCATCCCACGCGCTTGGGCCACGTCGCCGATCTCGGCCACCAGCCGTGACTTGCCGACCCCCGGCTCCCCGGCGACCAGCGCCAGCCTGCCGTGGCCCACAAGTGTGTCGTCTATCAGCCGGCGCAAGCGGGCTCTTTCGGCGTCCCGCCCCACGTACGGAGTCAGCTGTGCCGGCACCGCACTGGGTCGCACGACCCCCACGGAGGTGTCGCTCCAGGACACCTCGTACAGCCGCCACAGCTCCGGGAAACCTCGCAGCCAGAAAAGCCCGGAATCGAGAAATGAGTAGTCCAGCTGCGGCTCGGCGTGCTTGCGTACCTCGTCTGTGGTCAGGATCTCCCCGCCGACCGCCTCGGCCATGACGCGGGCCGCGACGTGCACTGCCTGCCCGTGCAGATCGCCGTCCCTCTCAGTGACCTGGCCGGCGTGGATGCCGATGCGGATCTCGACCGCGTGCTGCGGGTCGGCCGTGCTGTGCTCGCCCAAAGCCCCCTGGATGGCGGCCGCGGATCGGACCGCTTCCACGGCTGTCGGGAAGGAGATCAGGAACCCGTCGCCCAGAGACTTGCGTATCTGTCCGCCAAATGCTGTGACCTGCTCGCGCACAATTGCTGCCTGCACTGCCAACAAGTCGTCAGCGTCGCGGTCACCGCGGGTACGCCGCAGCGCGGTCGAGCCGACGACATCGGT
>JAICEV010000172.1 GCA_025923975.1 Propionibacteriaceae bacterium | reverse complement strand
GCCTCGGCCCGCCTCGCTTGGCGGCGGGTGAAAGCGGGGATCTGCCGAAGGGTGGCGCGATCGGGGTGCTTATGGGAGGCGAGTTCGGTGATAGCGAGATCGGGCAGAATTTTGGCCGGAGCCCGGTCCAGCCGCTGTGCGATGGCATCGCGGGCATACCAAAGCTCGGCGACGTACGCCAGGCCGCGACGGCTGTGGACGTGATGGATGCCAGATGTGCGGCGCCACGGGTCGCGTCGCGGTTCAGGGCTGATCCCGGCGTTGGCAACCAGGGCAGCGAACTCCTGCTCTGCCCACGGCCATTTGCCAGTCTCAACGAGTCGGGCCGCAAGCCGGTCACGGAGCTCGATCAAGAGCTCGACATCCAGAGCGGCATAGATCAGCCACTCTTCAGGCAGCGGCCGCTTTGACCAGTCGGAAGCGGAGTGTTCCTTCAGCAGCCGCACACCGAGCAGCTCCTCGATCATGGTGCCGAGAGCGACCCGGGGATAACCGAGCAGTCGGGCGGCAAGTTCGGTGTCAAACAGCGACGTCGGAATAAGCCCGACCTCGTACAGACACGGCAGATCCTGGCCGGCGGCATGGATGACCCACTCAGCTCCCGCGACTGCCGCACGCAGCGCAGAAAGATCGGCTGGCTGGCCGAAAGCGGTCGGATCCACCAGATGTGTCCCGGCCCCAGCCCGGCGCAACTGGATGAGATAAGCGCGCTGGCTGTAGCGGAATCCGTGCGCCCGTTCAGCGTCCATAGCGACTGGCCCAGTCCCGCCACGCAGAGCGGTGACTGTCTGTTGCAAGGCTTCCGGGGTGGTGACGAGAGGTGGCACGCCCTCGGTGGGCTCGGTGAGTAGCTCCGACTCCTGATCGAGATCGGGTGCGGTTAGTGGTACTTCTGTCAACGTCTCCGGGAACTTCGGCTCGGCGGTTTACGCCGCGACGGCATCATCACCACCCCGGCGGGCAGCGGTGGCAGCCCCGCTAAGGTACAGAGTAGTTCAGCCCAGGCGGCCAGGTGAGGGTGCAGCCCGGAGCCATCTTCCAGCAACGGAGTCCATGAGGCGCGTATCTCGATCTCCGCGCGCGGCGGTTCGGAGGCCATTGCTCCGAAGGACTCGCTCGAGACCGACGTCACTGTGCCACTAGGTGCATCGTAGGCAGCGCTGTGCGTATCGAGTGCCTCGATCAGCCAGGACCAACCCACACTGGCGAGCAACGGGTCTGGCACCATTTCGGGATCGAGATCGGCCCGCGCGAAGGTGACACAACGGAATGTGCCCTGCCAAGCGGCGTTGCCAGCTGGATCGTGGAGCAGAACGAAGCGACCGCTACCCATGTCCTCACCGTTGGCCACAACATCGGCGGTGATGGCCGCCGAGTAGGGCGCGATGCGTTGGGGGGCGGGGATCTCCTCAACGTTCAACTCGGAGCGCCAAGGCGCAGACATCAGGTCCTCTACGGCCCGACGAAACGCGTCCGGTGCCGAAGCCACGTCGCTATTCGCTGCCATCCGACGAGCGTATTCGGCCGCCAATAGGCGGGAGTTTCGACGCGCCGGGTTTTCCGACCGTGAAAAGATTCACGAGTGCGCGGCCCGACTTCTGATCTGCCCCTGCTCGTGGCCGCGTGCCGCAAGATTCACCCGAACGATCGCGTGCCCGTGTGGTTCATGAGACAGGCCGGGCGATCGCTTCCGGAGTATCGGGCCAGCCGTAAAGGCATCGGGATGCTTGAGAGCTGCATGCGGCCGGAGCTAGTGGCTGAAATCACCATGCAACCAGTACGTCGCTACGGCGTCGACGCTGCGGTCTTGTACTCCGACATCATGCTGCCGCTCAAAGCAGCCGGAGTCGATCTCGACATCGTCTCCGGTCAGGGGCCGGTGATAGCTCGTCCGATCCGCAGATCTGAGGACCTCGAGCAACTACAGCCGCTGAATCCTGACCGCCTGCGGTACGTCACCGAAGCGGTCGGGCTGATCACCGGCCAGCTCGGCGATCGTCCGCTGATCGGTTTTGCCGGTGCCCCGTTCACCCTGGCCAGCTATCTAGTAGAGGGCGGACCGAGCCGGGACTACGCGGCGACGAAGGCTTTAATGATTAGCGAGCCGTCATTGTGGCATGCGCTCTGTACCCGGCTCGCCGATCTGTCTGCGGCCTTCCTGCGGGTCCAGGTGGCGGCTGGTGCCACGGTCGTGCAGCTCTTCGACTCATGGGTCGGCAGTCTCAGTGCCGAGGATTACCGGCGGTACGCGCAGCCGTACTCAGCGCGAGTGTTGCAGGCGCTGACTGATACCGGTGTGCCACGGATCCACTTCGGTGTCGGCACCTCTGAGTTGCTTGGCCTGATGGGCGAGGCCGGGGCGGAGGTCATCGGCGTGGACTGGCGGCTGCCGCTGGCTGAGGCAAGCCGCCGGGTTGGTGACCGCTACGCCCTGCAGGGCAACCTTGATCCCGCGCTGCTGTCGGCTCCCTGGCCGGTGCTGTCCGAGCGCGCTCGAGAGGTCATCACGTCGGGCGCTGCGGCGCCTGGTCACATCTTCAACCTCGGGCATGGTGTGCCCCCGGACGCCGACCCTGAAGCCCTGGCCATGATCGTCGAGCTAGTCCACACCGAGGGTGCCCAGCTGCGGCGTGAGGCCCGCGAAGAGCTGGCAGGTGTATCTGCGGCGGGTGGTGGCCGATGATCAGAGTTGCTGTCGTTGGCGGCGGAATCACCGGGCTCAGTGCAGCCCGATTGCTCGCCCTGCACGGTGTTGATGTCATCGTGCTCGAGGCTGGCAACCGATGGGGCGGCAAGCTTGCCCCGGTGGCGATAAACGGGGTACGTCTGGACGGTGGCGCAGAGTCGATCCTGGCGCGCCGCCCTGAGGGTCTGGAGCTGATCAATGAGCTCGGCTTGGGCTCTCGCGTGGTGCATCCGACTGAGGCCAAACCGCAATTGCTGGTAGGCGGTCATCTGCATGCGATGCCGGCCTCGTTTCTCGGGGTACCGACCGACGTTCCGCAGCTGGCCGGTTTGCTATCAGCTCAAGGTTGGCGGACGGCGGCCGCAGAGCCAGAACGGCCCGCGCCCGAATTTGATCGCGATGTCGCCATTGGCCGTTATGTCGAAGAACGGTTTGGCCCAGAGGTGACTGATCGACTCCTAGAGCCGCTGCTTGGCGGGGTTTACGCCGGATACGCGCGACGGCTCTCTTTCGATGCCGTAGCCCATGACCTGTTCCTGCGTGCCAAGGGCGGTGGCTCACTGCTTCGGCACGCCCAAGCGATAAGCCAGGAGGGCCAGGACGGTCCGGTGTTTGCCGGGCTGCGTGGCGGTGTATCGATCATGGTCGACGCACTCGTTGATGATCTTGATCGGCACGGGGTTGTACTGCGGCCGGGTGCGGCCGTCCGAGCGCTTGATCATGTGGCGGGAAGATATCAGCTGGTCATAGGCGCTGCCGGCGCCCCAGAGATGATCATGGCCGATGGAGTGTTGCTCACTGCGCCTGCCACAGCGACTGGGCGACTGCTCTCCGGTCTGGTGGACTCGGCGCAGGAGTTCGCTCGTCTGCCGTATGCGTCAGTCGCCGTCATCACCATGGTGGTGCGGGGAGTGCGATCGGACGCCTCGGGGCTCTTGGTGCCGCCCGGCGAGCTACCGACGATCAAAGCGTTGACGTACTCATCGATCAAGTGGCCTTGGGTTGCCTCCCAAACGCGTCGAGCCTGGGGTTCGGGGGTCGAAGTCGTACGTGTGAGCATTGGACGGCATGGGGAGCCGACGAGTCTCCAGATCACCGACCGCGCAGTCATTGATCGCACGTTCAGTGAGGCCTTGACTATTCCCGGCTGGGACTCGGCCTCGCTCGTCCATGGTGTCGTGAACCGCTGGGGTGGCGCCTTGCCGCAGTACCAGATCGGACATAGAGATCTCGTCAGCCAGCTGCGCTCAGAGGTGGCAGGCAGACCGGGGTTAGCGGTGGCCGGTGCAGCGTTGGACGGGGTGGGGATCGCGGCCTGCCTGGATTCGGCACGAGCCGCGGTCGACGCTCTCGCAGCTGACTTTGGCCTGGGCCGTGATGCGTTGATCAAGAGCGAAGATCAACTCGAGGAGAGCGGGAGATGAAGGCGCGCGAGATCAACTCGACGATTCGCTACACGATGTGGTCAGTGTTCAAGAAAGAGGGGCAGCTGGACGACCCGGCGTACGAGACCGCGGATGCAGCGCTGAAGGCGATCGACCATGCCACGCAAGAGGGTGACCTGGTGATCCGTGGCTGGTACGACGTCGCCGGCCTGCGTGCCGACGCCGACCTGATGGTCTGGTGGCACGCGCCGAGCTCGGACACGCTGCAGGACGCCTATCACGCGTTACGCCGCTCCGGCCTCGGTGTGCATCTAGTGCCGGTCTGGTCGCAGATGGCTCTGCACCGCCCGGCGGAGTTCAACAAGGGTCATGTGCCGGCGTTCATGCAGGATGAAGAGCCCAAGGCCTACCTCTGCGTCTATCCCTTTGTGCGCTCCTACGAGTGGTACCTGCTGCCGGAAGAGGAGCGGCGTGCCATGCTCACCGAGCACGGCACGCTGGCCCGGCCCTATCCCGACGTACGGGCCAACACCGTCTCATCCTTTGCCCTAGGCGACTACGAGTGGATGCTGGCGTTTGAGGCTGACGAACTGCATCGCATCGTCGACTTGATGCGAGCGCTGCGGGCGGCCGCGGCGCGCCGTCACACCCGCGAGGAGGTGCCGTTCTACACCGGTCGGCGACGAGAACTGAGCAGCATCCTCGCTCTCTGGTGAGGGGTCAGGAACGAGCTGGCTCGAGGGTGAGCGAGACCGAGTTGATGCAGTAGCGCAGGTCAGTCGGGGTGCCGTAACCCTCGCCTTCGAACACATGACCCAGGTGTGAGTCGCAGGTGGCGCAGCGAACCTCGACTCGCTTCATGAACAGCGAGTTGTCCTCGATGTAGCGCACCCGATCTTCCGCTAGAGGAGCGAAGAAGGAGGGCCAGCCACAGTGTGACTCGAACTTCTGATCACTGCGGAACAGCTCGCTGCCGCAGGCCTTGCAGCGGTAGACGCCCTCGGTCTTGGTGTCGGTGTATTCGCCGGTGAAGGGACGTTCCGTCCCGGCTTCGCGCAGGACCTTGTATTCAAATGGGGTGAGCTGGGCGCGCCACTCGGCCTCGGACTTGATGACTTTGCCTACCTGGGCGGCCGGATTGTTCTGCGTGTCGGTCATGTCTGCCTCTCCGTTGCGGGGCACATCTGACAACCGCCGACGCGGTCTGCCTGTTCCCGACAGTACTCACCTATGCTGACGCCATGCCGGTGCCAGCGGTCGAGCTCGAGGTCGGTAACCGCACCGTAAGGGTGACTAGTCCGGACAAGATCTATTTTCCTGACGTCGGGCTGACCAAGCTGGACATCGTCTCTTACGTGATTGCCGTCGGCGACGGCATCTTTCCGGCCCTCAAGGATCGGCCGGTCACCATGGAGCGTTGGCCTGGCGGATACCGGCCCGACGTAAAGCTCAGCACCCGCAGCGACTCGCACGGCGAGGCCTTCTACCAGAAGCGGGCGCCTTCCAAAGGCATGCCCAACTGGGTGGAGACGGTGACCATCACCTTTCCGTCCGGTCGGACCGCCGACGAGGTCTGTGCCACCGAGCTGGCAACCATCGCCTGGATGGCGAATCTGGGCACACTCCGTTACCACCCGTGGCCGGTGACGCGAGCCGACACCGAGAAGGTCGACCAGCTGCGGATTGATCTTGACCCACAACCTGGTACCGATTTCGCTGACGCCGCACGCGCCGCGCATGAGCTGCGCTCGGTGTTAGAGGACGCTGATCTGGTGGGATTCCCGAAGACCAGCGGGGGTCGCGGGGTCCATGTGTTCGTGCCGATCGAGCCTGCGTACGGCTTCATCGAGGCACGGCATGCCGTGATCGCGCTGGGCCGCGAGCTGTCTCGCCGAATGCCTGACCACGTCACGGTGAGCTGGTGGAAGGAGGAGCGCGGCGCTCGCATCTTCGTTGACTTCAACCAGATGGCTCGGGACCGGACCATCGCGTCCGCCTATTCCATCCGGCCGACGCCTACCGCAGTCGTCTCCGCCCCTTTGACTTGGGAGGAACTCAGCGATGTCGCTCCGGAGGACTTTACAGTCAGTTCGATGCCTGGGCGGTTTGCCGAGGTTGGTGATGCGTGGCGAGCCTTCTACGAGCTCCAGCCGCGCAGCATCGACGCTGCTCTCGAGATGTATGCGCGCGATGAACGGGTGTTGGGCACGGGCAAGTACGGCGGCGCAGAGATGCCGTACCCGCCGGACTATCCAAAGATGCCCGGCGAGCCATCTAGAGTCCAGCCAAGCAGAATGACTAATGAAACAAGGGAAAAAGAGGGCCTTGCTTAAGTGTTGCGCACTAGCACAACGCCTAATATCGTCACCTCTACATCGTGATCGCTCAGCGAACCGAAGGGCCTGGCCGGAGTGTCCCGGCCAGGCCCTTGGTTCATCGTGCAGGAACTGATCACTACCTGGTGTAGTAGCGACCGTAATAATCGCCGACTCTGTTGCGGTAGGCAGGTTCGTTGTAGCTGCTCTGGTCAAACTCGGGGGAATCCTTAATCTGGTCCTTTGTCAGATCGACGTAGACGTTCCCTCCGTCGACGTCGACCCGATCGATGGTGCCGGCCGGCAGAAGCACCTTCTTGCCGAAGATCCACGGCCCTGTATCGACCACGATGTAGCTGGATCCGACCTCATTGGTCGCCTCATCGACTTTGCCAATCCCGCCGTCGGTAGCTTCTACGCTGTAGCCGACGAGGTTGGCGCTGCCCTGCGCTGTCATGCCCGATTGCTCGCGGTAGCTCCACGGGTCCCAGTCAGTGGTCATGTCACGCTCCTCTCAAGGTGTGGTAGGTCCTCACGCGTTGGCCACTTGTTTGGCCCCGACGGGCGCGGGGTGGCGTTGTTGCTTGGTGGCGTCCGTCGGACCGAGATCAATCATTTCACTTAGGTCAGCCGAGATAACCACCCCTAGGGGTGAGAATCGCCACCCCGGTGAGCAAGCTGAAAGGGATGCGCCAGAAGATGCCACGGGCAGGCGGTCACAGGTGCTGGAGGGTCCGTTGATCTGGCCTGGGGCCAGAGAAGTTATCTTGCAGTTGGCAATAAGTGGCGAGGACGTGGCACTGATCGCCGCCGATCTGCGGCTGCCAGGCATGGATGGTGTGGCGTTCCTGGAACTGGCCCAAGAATTACACCGGCAGGCAAGCCGGGTGTTGTTGCTGACGATGGATCGGTACCACACGCGGCTTCCCTTCACCGAGTTGGCGACG
>JAICEV010000171.1 GCA_025923975.1 Propionibacteriaceae bacterium | reverse complement strand
GACGGCTGTGGTGATGGCTGCTGGGCTGAGCCAAAGGTTCTTCGGGCGGTCATCGGCCGCCGAGCTGAAGTCGTCGCCGGTCAGCTCGTCGATCGAAGCCACGTCCGAGTCACCCGCCACTGAGCGGTAGCGCTCGGACGCGGCACCGGTCAGCGCATCCAGTCCAACCCGCAGCCCGCTCCACCACGGCGGTCGCAAGGACTCAACGACGTCACGGGTTCCTGGCGTCGGGTCTATGGCAGCCGTCCGCCTGCGCAGATCGCGTAGTCGACCTGGATGAGCGACGAAGGAGCCCAGTGCCATCATCTCGTCGAGTGCCCGGCCCGGCACCTTGCCGATCAAGTAGCCCACTGCGCGCACCAGGCAGCTCCAGACCAAGCGCAGCCACACTAGGGGCAGCGACTTGCGCGGGGCGTGACCGGCCACCACAAGCATGCCGAGCAGTCGGTCAAGCTTGCCCGGCCGTCGACCTGTCAGACCGCCGGGACGAAGCCCGGCGCGGCCCACCTGGCGGTGGGTGATCTGGGCCTTCGGCGTAGTCACCACGCTGTAGCCGTTGAGATGGGCCCGCCAGCCAAATTCCACGCCGTCCCGGAAGACGGGAAGGACTGGGTCCAGACCGTCGAGTTGCTCCCAGACGGCGGTTCGAACGAGCATGCCGCAGGTCGAGACGCCCAGCCTTTCTTGGGGTTCGTCGCGTTGCCCCTGGTCGATCTCGTCGTTTTCAAGGTCGAGCTCGCGACGACCGGTGCCAGAAATACTGACCCCGATCTCGCTGATCGGCTGGCCGCCGTGCCGGTGTCGCGGCAGCAGCAGCTTTGGGCCTGTCAGGTCGACACTCGGATCGATGGTCACATGCGCCAGCAGCTGATAAAGCGCATCAGGCGCGGGCTCGGCATCATCGTGCAGTAGCCACAACCAGTGCGTGTCGTGTGCCGACACCGCGCGAAAGCCGATCGTGTCTGCGTCTTCTTGCAAGTCGGCGGCATCGAGCTGCAGAGCCGCCTTTACTGCCGCGCCGAACCCGAACTCCCGCTTTCCTTCATAGACCGCGTCCAGCAAGCCGTGGTGGTACGCGTCGTCCAATAGCGTTCTGGTGGCATCGGTGCTCTCATTGTCAATCGCAATCAGCCTGGTCGGTCGCGTAATCAGCTTGGCGAGAGCCTCCAGGGTCGCCGGCAGCCAACGTGCCGCGTCGAGGGTGACAAGGACGGCCATCACCTGGGCTCGCGAAACGTCAACCCGTTCGGTCTCGTTACCGTCGACGTAATCTGCCCAGGCCCAGGGATTCTCGTCGAATGCCAAATCCTCGACGTCAACCGGCATCAGCCCAGACCAGGCACCGGAGCCTCCTGGTCGGTCCTGGTACGAACCGCCCAGGGTGATGTGACTATCCATCAGATCCTGTGCAACCCCCCGATACCAATCGGACCCCGCAACACGTAAAAGGGGCTGCCCGGTTGGGCGGCCCCTTACTTTACGCGAATTGGCTAAGTGGTCGACAGTGCGTCTCGACTACACAGCCCGCTTCTTGAGCTTTCGACGCTCCCGTTCACTGAGTCCGCCCCAGATGCCGAAGCGTTCATCGTTGGCTAACGCGTACTCGAGGCACTCCCCGCGCACTTCGCAGGACAAACACACCTTCTTCGCCTCACGCGTCGACCCGCCCTTCTCAGGGAAGAACGCTTCTGGATCGGTTTGCGCGCACAGTGCGCGCTCTTGCCAGCTCAGTGCACCCCCCTCGTCGGTGCCCCTCAGCTCATACATCTAAGTTGTGCCTCCTCGACCCGCATGATGAAAACCCCGTAGCCAGTACGACTTCGCGGCGCCGTACCGGTTTTGGCTTGCGCCGTATGCACCTGCCACCCGCTGCTACTGGGTGCCCCCTTGGCTGTGCAGCAACTCACCTGAGTACGGCTCCGCCGGATCAGCAGAAGACTGCAAATGACATTGGTGAAATTACATGCCTGTCAATACCGGAAAGTCAAGTGGTTTCCTGATATTGGGCACAAAATGAGCGTGAGGTCCACTTAGGACTGTGGGCGGCCCCACCAGTCCACCGCTGGCGGTTGCACGTCACGCTGGCCCTGCGATCGGCTGGCCTGGTCGTCGGAGACAGTGCCTTGCGGCCTCGGCCCGTAGGGTTGTGGCCCGTTGGGCTGCGTGGGAATGGGCTGCCAGGCCGCCGAGGAATCCGCGCCCCACCCAGTTGCGGGAGCGCCAGCTGCCGCCTCTCCCGCGGTCCGCCACGCCGCACCGGTAGCCACGTCTGGCTGCCAAGTTGGTTGCAGCCGCTGGTCCGCCGGCTGCGGTGCCGGCACCTGTTCCAGGTACGGCGCCAGTCCGATTCCGGCAGGTAACCGGCGTGGCACGGCCTGCAGCTGCAAGAGCTTGATCAGCAGTACCACGGCGATGGCGGAGGTCGTTTGTATCAGGATGGCGGTCAGTACTCCGATGACTGGCACGGGCTCGGCGGCAAGGGCCCACAACGCAAGCGTCAGGCCAAACAACACACTGAGAACGCCGGCGATGAGGCTGAGGATGGTCAGCAGGCGCGCATGCGGCGTACGCTCACGCACCACACAGAAGGTCACCAGGACTGCCAGCACGACCAGCGGTACCGGATTGGCGGCCCGAGCGCTCAATTCCAATGCCACATTGGCAAGCGGGCCTTGATTGATCGCCATGGCCACGATGGCAAGCACGAGGTTCAGCACCAAGGCTCCAAAGGCGACCCACGCGGCCGGTTCCCGCAACCGCATCAAACTCTCCATCCTTTCAGCGTAACGACAATGCGGATACCCGGAGGCCAAGGTGGATGAACTGACTCAGGCCTGCTCATCTGCCAGGTGGAATGGAACACTGGTGCGGTGCGGATCGTGATCTTGGCCGGTGGGGTCGGCGGCTCGAAGTTCGTGCTCGGGGTACGCCGCGCCTACCCAACAGCGGAAGTCACAGTCATTGCCAACACCGCCGACGACATCACCTTGCACGGTTTGCGAATCTGTCCGGACCTCGACACGATCATGTACACCCTCGGCGGCGGCGGTGATCCGGCACGCGGTTGGGGGCGTGAGGACGAAAGCTGGCGGGTGATGGAGGAGCTGGCCTCCTACGGCGTCGAACCGACCTGGTTTTCCCTGGGCGACCGTGATGTGGGCACCCACCTGGTCCGGACTCAGATGCTGAACGCCGGTTGTCCGCTCTCGGAGGTGACCTCGGCTCTGTGCGGTCGCTGGCTGGCTCACGAGCCACGGCTCAGGCTGTTGCCGATGACTGATGATCGGGTGGAGACGCACGTGACGATCCCCGACTCCGAGGCGCTAGGTCAGCGACGGGTCGTGCATTTCCAGGAGTACTGGGTACGGCTTCAGGCCCGTCCCGAGGCGCTGGCTGTCACCCTGGTCGGCGTGGAGTCCGCACGACCGGCGCCGGGTGTGATCGAGGCGCTCCAGGAGGCCGATCTGATCTTGGTAGCACCGAGCAACCCCGTGGTCTCCATCGGTCCGATCCTTGCAGTGCCGGATGTGCGCGAGGCGATGCGACGCGCGTCCGCCTCAGTGGTGGGTTTCGCGGGGATTCTCGGCGGTTCCCCCGTGCTGGGCATGGCTCACCGGCTGCTGCCCGCTATCGGCGTCGATGTCGATGCTGCCGCGGTCGGCTTGCACTATGGCGCCCGGTCCCGTGGGGGCGTTCTGGACGCCTGGACGATGGATTCCGCCGATGCATCCTCCGCCGAGCGCGTCCAGCAAGCCGGATTGCGGGCCGTCGTCACCGATCTGATCATGCGGGACCCGGCGACTACCGCCGCCTTCGTCAGCTATGCGATCAAGTCCGCTACGTCATGATCACTCATGTAGCTGCAGATGATTCGATGCCGCCGCAGCAGCCGTCCATGATCAGCATCTTCGCCCCCGACGGGATCGGGGAAGTTGTCGCCGGAACTGATCTGGCAACCGCAATATGCACGGCCGCCGAAGCTGACCCGCATGGACCGCTCTGCGACGGAGATATCGTCGTTGTGACATCCAAGATCATTAGCAAGGCCGAGGGCCGCATTCAGCCGACATCGCGTCGCGCCGAGCTGATTACATCGGAGAGCAGGCGGACCGTTGCCCGCCGCGGGGAAACTCGCATCGTCCGCACCCACGGGGGTCTGACGATAGCCGCGGCCGGTGTCGATGCATCCAACGTCTCGGCGGAGTCGATCTTGCTGCTGCCACGGGATCCCGACGCCAGTGCTGTTGCGCTCCGCGAGCAGCTGGTAGCTACTTCCGGGCTTCGACTGGGTGTGATCATCTCCGACACCGCCGGCCGGCCATGGCGGATGGGACAGACCGATCACGCCATCGGTGCCTCCGGGGTTCAGGTACTGCAGGACTATGTGGGGGCTCGGGACACATACGGCAACGAGCTGCAGGTGACCGTCATGGCCGTCGCCGACGAGCTGGCGGCAGCCGCCGATCTGGCGAAGGGCAAGCTGCGCGGACGCCCAGTGGCAGTCGTACGCGGCCTCAGCGAGCTTGTGACCCACAACAATTCCTCCGCGGGTGAGCTGATTCGCGCCCCCGCCAAGGACATGTTTGGTTTCGGGAGCCAAGAGGCCGTGCTGGCCGCCGCTCTCGTTGCCACTGGGCAGCCGGATCGCTATGAGGAGCTCGTGGCACTCGAACGCCGCGAGCAAGCCTCCCGGCTGCTGGCCCAGACCAGATTGGGCGAGGAAGCCGAGAACCTGCTGCGCGCCATCATGTCTGTTGACCTGACCAACACTCAGGAGCTCGAGATAGACTCGCCACTCCTTGAGACAGATCGGTAGGAGTGACGCAGTGGCGAAAGCCAAGAGTGACGAGAAGGCTGGGGGCAACGGCGCAGCCACCAAGACCGCATCCTCGCCACAGAGCCGCCGCGCCAAGCTAGCCTCCTTCGAGGCCGCCCGAAAAAAGGAACAGCGCAACCGGACCATCCGGTTGCTAGTCATCTGTTTCGTGCTTGCGATGGCGCTGCTGGCGTACCCGGTCTACCTCTTCATCGATGACTATCGTGCCCGGAATGCCACCAGGGCCGACATCGGCACCAGTCTCGCTGACGCAGGTTGCGACCCGATTGCTGAAAATGAGGCCACCGGCAACCAAGATCACGTTCCGGACGGCACCAAGGTCCCCTACGCCCAGACTCCACCTGACTCCGGAAGCCATTACGCGAATCCGGCGCCGTTCACCAAGCACTTCTACGCCGAAGCTGATCGATCTGCGGTGGAGACCTTGGTGCACAACCTGGAGCACGGCTACACAGTCGTCTGGTATCGCGCCAACGCCCCCGACAAGGAGATCAACAACCTGCAGCGGATCTCCAAGACGTTCGGCAGCGACGACTACAACCCGGCAGACAAGTTCATTGCGGCACCCTGGTCTGACGCTGACGGCGCTGGCTTCCCAGCTGGTAAGAACATCGTGATCACGCGTTGGACAGCCGATCCGAGTGATCCCGCCGATGTCACGAAGCAAAGAGGTGTGCGGCAGGCTTGCACCAACGTCAGCGGCGCCGCAATCCAGGACTTCATGGCCAAGTACCCGACTGAGAGCTCCCCGGAGCCTAGCGGCGCCTGACCCGCTGGGAGCTCCGAGTTGTCAGCGCCCGTGGTCGCCCGAGCGACCACTCACGCTGACAAGTCGGCAGGTTCACCGGCTATGCGTAGCTGCCGCCGAGCTGAGAAGTGACCTCGGCGACTAGTTCCTTGATCCGCTCGGCCTCTGAGATTGGGCAAACCAAAGTGATCTGCGGCGTCTGCACGATCACCGTGTCAGTGAGGCCGACGACAGCCACGACTCGGCCGCCTTCGGCATTGTTGATCACCAGATTGTCGCGGGCGTCGACCAACACCGCAACGCCATGGGTGGCGTTGCCGTGTTCGTCACGCGGCAGCTGCTCGCCGAGCGCTGCGTAGCCGCCAACATCGTGCCAGGTGATCGGCAGCCGCACTGCGACGACGCGAGCGCTCCCCTCACCCCGCGAGACCGGCTCCATCACGGCATAGTCGACGCTGATCTTGAGCAACTCCGGATAGATCTCCGATAGTCGATAGGGCGCTGCGGCCAGCTCCACCACCGCATCATGCGTCTTTGGCTGCAGCACCCTGAGCTGATCAAGCAAGGTGCGGGCGCGCCAGACGAACATGCCAGAGTTCCACCAGTACTCCCCCGAGGCCAGATACTCCTCAGCAGTCGGGCGATCGGGTTTCTCCTTGAATTCAACGACCGAAAAGACCTCGGGGTGACCCGGGAGTGTTTCCCCCCGCCGCAGGTATCCATATCCAGTGTGCGGCGCGGTGGGCACCACCCCGAATGTCACCAGGAACTCTTCATCGCTCTCGGCCATCTCGAAGCCTTCCAGTACTGCGCCCTGGAACGCTGAAATCGGATGCATGATGTGATCTGCGGTGACAACCGCAACGACCGCGTCAGGATCGCGAGCAGCAAGGACTGCTGCGGGCCACGCCACGGCGTTTAGCGAGTCTCGACCCTCCGGCTCGCCGAGGATGTTGGCCGGTCTGACCTCGGGAAGCTCGGCAGCAACCACGTCCGCGTAATCGGCAGCTGTGCAGATGAGTATGTGATCCGGCGAAACGATGCCTTCCAAGCGCTCGTACGCGATCCGCAGCAAGCTCTTGCCGCCAACCATCCGCAACAGCTGCTTAGGCATGTCTTGCCGGGACAGTGGCCAGAGCCGCTTGCCTGATCCACCAGCCATGATCAACACGTAACGCATGCGGAAAGGGTAGCGGCGCCTGGCGGGGCGAGCTGCCGCGCTGGCACCACACGCGGGGTTATCTTGCATCGATCACCTGCCGGGGCTGGGTATCGGGAGGGACCTCACCACGCTCGATCGCCTGCTCGACGATGGCACCGTCGAGAGCAAGGCGCTCGTCCCAGAAGCGATGATTCGCTGCGGCGAGCCTGCTGTCGTATGGCATCTGCGCCACCACCGCGCGAGCCATCGCCGCGACCTCCGGGCTGGCTGCGTTTGCAGCCGCGGTGCGCGCAAGCGCGAACAGATCCTTCCGCAGCGAGCCGGTATCAGGAACCGAGATCTGCTCACCCGCACGCTCGAGCATCGCGTCAAGCACCAGATCCTCCCGGGTAATCCAACTTCGGCCGTCCGCACAACCCCGCCTGGTATTACAACCTGCGGGCGAATCCGAACGCGACGATTGTCGTCGACGGCACCAGGCGCGAGGTTGTCGCCCGTGAGCTCAGCGGCTCCGAGCGAGAGCGCGACTACCGGCGCGGTGAAGAGATCTTCCTAGCCTTCATTCATTACCGCCGTTGGGCGACAAATCGT
>JAICEV010000170.1 GCA_025923975.1 Propionibacteriaceae bacterium | reverse complement strand
GTCTGTGCGGTGTCCCGCAGGATCAGCCGTCGGTCCGACTTGCGGATCGCGAGGTGACCGCCCTTACGATCGGCCCCAGTGCGGCGACAGATCTCTGCGGCATACGGTGCACCGGTGGTCGCGAACCAGCCCGCGATTGTGGCATTGGGCGCGGCACCGAGGTTGTCAGAGTTCGACACCGACGCATAGCGATATCCCAATGACAGAAGACGATCCAGCATCCCTGACGTGGTGAGTGCGGTGTAGAGATCACCGTGGCCCGGTGGACACCATTCCAGGCTGGCGTCAGCCGGCCAAGTGATCGGAGTCAGGTCGTCGGCTTTGAGCTTAGGCTCCTGATTCTGCAGAAAACCAAGATCAAGTCCGGAAACAGCAAGATCACCGTAAGGCGCCAGCGCAGCCAGGGTGTCCTGGTGAGTGCGGAAGCTGTTCATGAACAGCAGTGGTAGCTGGATTCCATATCTGGCTCGAGCATGTCGTACTTGATCAACAATAATGTCCAGGAAGCTTTTGGCTTTGCGTACCGGTAATAGGGACTTGGCCTTGTCCATTCCCATTGAGGTACCAAGACCGCCATTGAGCTTGATGATCACGGTCTTCTGGAGCGCCGCTGCAGCGTCCTCCTCGCTTACCGCGGCATCGCTCAGCATGCTGGGATCCAGAAGTGGTTCGATGCTGTCCTCGGGAATGAACCCGCTCACACCTTCTTCCAGCTGATGGTAGTAGTAGGTGAAGACATCGATGGCTTGCTGCGGGATCCCAGCACTGGCCATCTTGTCCTGGGCAAGCTTCAAACCCCTCTCGCTCATATCCAGATCCTAAAGAGAACGACGAGGATGCGGCGCCCAGGCTCCGGGAGATTACTTCTTCCTCGGAGTTGGTGCCGGAGGAGGAGCTAGTGACGTTAGCAGCGCCAGGGTTGCCTGGGTGATCTCAGTCTGCGCAGCCGACCGATCAATCGTCGCTACCCCGTCGCCCGACTGCTCGCCGTAATCGCCGAATGAGCTGTGCACTGCCCCATTGATCACGACATAGGACGTACCTGGCGGGAGGTTCGCCTTGGAGCTCTCGATGTCGTCCTGCGTTGTTAGTTCATCGGCGGTCGCGGAGATCGAGACCGCCGTCAGATCGGTGCGGACCATGGGCTCGGCTGGGTAAGAGGCAAAAAGCACCAGGCCCTTGATCCGCTCGTCATCGTCAGCGAGTGCAGCGGCCGTGGTGCCGCCCAGCGAGTGACCACCAACTGCCCAATCGCTGATCTCGGGATGCACGTCGAGAACCTTCTTGCCGTGATCAGCATCGAGCACCGAGAAGCCAAACGGCTCCTTCAGCACCGCCACCAGATAGCCGGCTTCCGCTAGCGGGCGCAGCACATGAGCGTAGGCGCGAGAGTCGATGCGAGCACCGGGCACGAACAGCAGGCCGGCCGTCGGCTTGATTTCCTCACCCGCTTGATCTTCTCGGACCGGGACCAGCTCATACCAGCCCAGCCGATCCGCGAGCCGCACACTGTTCTCCGACCGGAGAGCGACGGTGGCCATTGGCGTCGCTACAAAGGGACGCGAATAGGCAAGGGCGATGACCAGGAGAAACGCAAGCAGCAGCACAGGAACGGCAAAGATGATCCTCCAACGCGCGCGCCGCAACACCTGCGCGGAGGTGCTATGAGCTGGATGCCCGAAATCGCCTTCGCGATCTTGCCTGGCCTCGATTGCCAGCGAACCAATCGACCAGGCAATTGCAATGAACCCAAGCACGCCACAGCCGATGCCCGCGATCAGCATGGCGGGATGGCCGTTCAAGATGGCCGGCCAGCGAGTCCAGCCGAGCCAGACCGATACCGCAACCATCGCAATGCCGAGCACCAACCAGATGAGCGCCAGCACGGTTCGGCTCAGCGCTCCCGGCTGCCACATAGGGCCGAGTGTATGAGGGGTCGTTGGGACAAGCGTGCTTCGAAAGGCCGGCCTGCAGATGTGCCGTTAGTTGACGATGTCGGCAACTGTGGCACGGTACGCGCGGACAAGATCGTCGATCTCGACGAAGGCGCTGTAGCCATGCCCACCGGCGCCCAACGCGGCGCGGCGGCCGACCAGGCGCCGGTCGATGATCACCGGCCAGCTCGGGTGACTCCCGATCGGGGTGATCGTGCCACGCTCGTAGCCGGTCGCCTGTAGCGCCTCAGTTGCATCCGGGAGTTTCATCTTGCTGACGCCGAGGAGCAGCCTCAGCTTGGGCCAAGAAATCTGCGTGTTGCCCGGGATAACGGCAAACAAGTAGTCCCCGCTCGAGCGGCGTACCACTATCGTCTTCGCCATGTCCGATGGTGCGATGCCAAGCAGCTCGGCTGCCTCCTCGAGACTGTGCGCGACTGGCCGGCGCCGCAATTCAACGGCCAGCCCGCGCTGATCCGCATCAGCCAGCATCCGTCGTACGCCGGCAGCCAGCTCATCGCTCATGATCGTTGGTACGCAGCGCAGGGTGCCAAGGTATTCCTCCGAGAGTCGCTAAGCCTTCCGGTGGCTTACACGGGATAGTTGAGACTGTGCCACTGATCCGACCAGCCAGTTAACGGCAAAATCGCGGAAGCAATCGGGGAGGTAGGCAGGTGGGCTCGATCATTGGTGAGATTCTGCCGCTGGCCGTTGGTATCGCGATCAGCCCAGTGCCGATCATCGCTGTCATCCTGATGTTGCTGTCGCCGCGGGCGAAGGCCACCAGTGTCGGCTTCCTGCTCGGCTGGCTTGTCGGGATCATTGTCGCGATCGTGCTGTTCACCTTGCTGTCATCGGTGCTGCCGCAGCAGGATGACTCCGGCTCCTCGCCGGTAAGAGCAGTCATCAAGATCATCTTGGGGGCCTTGCTGCTGTTCTTGGCAGCAAAGCAATGGCGGGGACGGCCAGCCGACGGTGAACAAGCCGTAATGCCGAAGTGGATGTCGGCCGTAGATTCCATGACCGCAGTCAAGGCTCTTGGGCTTGGCTTCTTGCTGTCGGCCGTCAATCCGAAGAACCTCCTGCTGGCAATCTCGGCCGGAGTCATCATCGGTGGTTCAAACTTGGGCTTGGGCGACAGCGTGATCGTGATCGTCGTCTTTGTTCTGATCGCAGGCTGCAGCGTGCTCATTCCCGTGATCGCCTACCTCATTGCTGCGGCAAGGATGGCTGGGCCTTTGGACCGCCTGAGGGGATGGCTGGTTAACAACAACGCCACAATCATGGCCGTACTGCTCCTGGTGATCGGTGTTTCTGTGATCGGCAAGGGCATCGCCAACTTCTGACCGCTCACAAGCAATCTGGGCACTGCCGGACTACAGGTCCTCACAGCATTTAGGAACGAACGATCGTGATATTATCAGGTCGTGACGAAAGGGCAACTCACTCGCGACGCCGTGCTCAACCAGGCCGCACGCACCGCAAGTGAGGTTGGACTTGGAGGCGTAACCATCGGGTCTCTAGCCGACTCCATGCACATGTCGAAGAGCGGGTTGTTCGCTCACTTCGGCTCCAAGGAGAACCTGCAGCTGGCGACGGTACGTCACTCGCGAGACCGGTTTGTGGATCTGGTAATCCGGCCGGCGCTTGCTGCTCCTCGCGGGGAGCCGCGGGTACGAGCGCTGTTCGAGAACTGGTTGGAGTGGGATACCAGCGCATTGCCTGGTGGCTGTCTGTTTGTAGCGGCTGCGGCCGAGTTCGACGACCGGGCCGGTGCGGTACGCGACGAGCTGGTTCGCAACCAGGTCGATCTAGCCGAGACGATCGCGCGCATCTTCCGCGGCGGGATCGCGGAGGGGCACTTTCGGCCCGACGCCGACCCAGAGCAATTCTCCTTTGACCTGCAGTGCATCCTGCTCGGCTTCCACCAGCACAGTCGGCTGTTGGGCGATCCTCTCGCTGTGCAACGCGCCAGTCGAGCGCTTGACGCCTTGCTTCTCGCTGTCCGATCTTGATCAGCCATTCGGAGGAGACGTATCGATGCCTCAAACCCGCATGAAAAGCTTGATCGTTCGTCTTCACAAGGCGGCGATGGGCATTCTCGAGGTGGCTACCCCACGGTTGGGCGCTCGATGGGTGGACCGCATCTGGTTTAGCGTCCCGCCGCCCCCACGCTCGATCACACCCAACGCTCCGGCCGCCGGTGCGCCATTCGAGCTGACCGTCAGCGGAGCGACGGTGCGCGGACGCCGCTGGGGAGAGGACGAAAAGATCATCTACCTCGTCCACGGCTGGGGTAGCAGTGGCGCCCAGCTCAGCGCCTTCGTCGAGCCATTGCTCGATGCCGGTTTCAGCGTGGTCGCCCACGATGCCCTCAGTCACGGCTGTTCCGACCCTGGCCCCAGCGGCCCAAGGCGTAGCAACGCCTTAGAGCATCGGGAGGTGCTGGAAGCAGTCGTCGCCGCCCACGGCCCCGCGCACGGCATCGTTGCGCATTCCCTGGGCAGCATGGTCGCTCCGCTTGCCATGCGGGACGGCGTCCTGCCCAACCGGGCGGTCTACATCGCACCGATGACCGACATCACGTCGTACGGAGAGCCCTTCATTCGCATGCTTGGGGCTGGCCCACGCACCTGGGCAGAATTCGTGAAACGAGTGGAGCGCAGATTCGGCCTGACCTTTTCCTACTTCGACCTCGTACCGATGGCCGACGAGCTCACCACCCCGCCGCTGCTTATCATCCATGACCGCAACGACCAGGAGACCAGTTGGGAGACCTCTCTGACGCTTGCGAGTAGGTGGCCGAAGGCTCGGTTGCTTAGCACAACCGGCCTCGGTCACAATCGCATCCTCAGTGACCCAGCCGTCGTCTCCGCGGTGCTTGCATTCCTGTGTGGCGAGGACGTCGCGAATCACCCAGATACTCCGAGGCTGACCATCGCGCGAGGGCAGGATCCCAGTGTTCACTCCCCTGCTACGGGCAGGCGTTGACAAGCAACCCAGGCTGCGGCTGCAACGGAAGACCCGGCTCGCACGGGGGCACCTGGAGGCGAGCGGCATGCGCGACCGACTGCTGGCTGAGATGCATCCGGCGAAGGATGAGCAACGCCGCCGGACCGTTGATAAGCGATGGCACTCCTGCGGCGTATTCGCCGGTGAGAGCTGACCACGTGGCCCATACCGCGGCGTTTACGAGGATGACCCAGTACGTGGTAGCGGAGAGCCCGTCCAGCCGCTCACTGCGCAATGTCCGTACAGCTTGCGGGATCGTGAGCAAGCATGAGAGGAAGGCGCCGGTCCAAGCAAGAATCGTGATAATCACCGGCATCACCTCCTTCGCGGGTTCCCCCTAGGTATTCGTAGCCGCGTTTGCTCACCATTCACACCTGGCGACGCGGCTGACTTTCTGCGGTCCGCGGTCGAGAGGTCCATCGAGGGACACGACCTGCCCGACCTGCGAGACGGCAGTGAACTGCTCCACTGAGCCGGCGCCAGGGGTCGCCCGCCCGTGGTTCACGGGACGTCAGCGGGTTGCACCAAGAGCGGCATCTGGCTAATCGCCTCGATGATCCGCGCCTCGCGCTTCAGCGGCTGCCGGGCGAAGAAAAGTAGGTCGAGCGGATACCACAGACCGACCCAACCGATGACGAGGAAGACGCCGTTGCCGAGCAGGTTCTGCCAGAACTGGGGGACGTCCGGCTCGAGGAACCCCGCCGAAAGTAGCAGCCCGAGGACGAACAGGATCGACCCGCTGCCCAGTGAGCGAAGCCCCTGCCGCCAGGCCACCTGGGTTTCGCGTTGGACCCGCCCCAGCCGCGCCTCGCAGTACCGTCGAAGCGCGGTGTGCAGTGCCTCGGCAGTACCGGGGGTGATCTGCTCGGCGGGCAGCGTCACGACGATGCGGGCCCGTCGCTGCACCTTCGAACGGCCAAGCAGCTCATTGACGATCTCATCGACCCCAGGCTCGATCCGCGCGCGGCGCTCCAGCATCGCCTTGGGCTCGACGCTCAACAGCTCGGCAGGGCGATCCAGCGCAACGACGACGTCCTCGCCGACTCGCCGCGGACGGCGCTCGGCACTGGTGCTCACGCCGCCCACCGTCGGTCTGCGGTGAAAGTCACGACGACTGAGCGCTCGTACCCTAGTGCAGCAAGCCGCTCGTGCAGGTCCTCGCGCACGGTGTCGCTATCGACGATCGTGCGGACCGCTGACTCTGCATCCACCACGAAGTCAATCTCGATATCCATTCGGTTTCCCACCTTCGACGCCCGCAGGAACGACTCGGAGAACGCGTACCGCTCCTCGATGGCGGCGACGGAGGCGCGGAGCTCGTCGAGTACGTCCGCCTCGGGCGCCATCGACAAGATCTCACGCAGGCTGGAGACGATTAGCTTGATCGGGACCCAAAGGAACGCCAACGACACGATGGTGACCATGCCGGGATCAACGTAGGCCGCCAAGTCGGTGCGGCCAGCGGCCACGAGGGCGTAGGCAATGAGGAAACCGATCAGCACTCCGACCGACAACAGCGCATCACCCACCCACTCCGCGGCCTCGGCGCGGACCAGATCGGAGCCATCCCGGCTGGCCCGCCGGAGCACCAGCCCAACCGCCAGGCCTCCGAGTGTGGCCACCGCTGCATACACGACAGCGGAACCGACCGCGACTTCCCGGCCGCCATCGACGATGTCGAGGATCCCGCCGACGGCGGCGTACGCGCAGAGCGCACCAAGGGTGGCTGCCTTGATCATGACCACGAGCGGTTCTGCCGCCTCACGCCCCCACGGGAAGCGCTCGTCGGCCTCGCGCCGGGAGAACCGCAGCGTGAGCACGGCGAGCACCGACAACCCGATGCTGACGAATGAGTAGAGCCCGTCGAAGACGATCATGCTGGACCCGCTGAGGATGCCCCACACCGAGGACAGCACCGCGAAGCCGGCCGACGCCCAGATCGAAAACATCAGCAGCCGCTGATCGCGTGCTGCCTTCGCGTCGTCCATGGTTCGAAGATTCTCATCCGAAGCGGCCCGAAACCACCAGAACGCGCGGGTGGGTCTCGCCCTAGCTCAACATGATCGATGGCCCATCAGCCACAGCCCGCAACGACGCGAGGATTCTGAACGCCGCAGTGAGGAACGCTAGCCGCGCGCTGAGTGCGGGCCGCAGCGACCGGGACCTCGGGCCGTTAGCCGCGGCCGCAAATACCCTAAGAAGCAATAGATCGGAGGCCCAACTAATGCGTGGTGTATTTCTGCCAGGCAACTCAACCGTCGACATCCACGAGATGCCCGACCCTGAGCCAGGGCCGAGGCAGGTGCTGCTGGCCATGCGGTTGCCGTGGTCGGCCTCGGACCCGTCGGGCTCGCCGCCGGCCTGCTCGGCGGCAAGCTCGGCGCTGTCCCGCGGGTGGGTCTGGACCCCAGCCCGGATCGCCGGGAGCTGGCCG
>JAICEV010000169.1 GCA_025923975.1 Propionibacteriaceae bacterium | reverse complement strand
GCGAGTGCTCGTCGTACCCTGGTCGATTGCAGCGACGAAGTCGGCCATGGCTTGAACACTATTCCTACCCGATGCTCACGCCCAGATTAGGCTTTGGCCGTGTCCGTGAGCCAGGCCCCTGGAGATATCGACGGGGATCCGCCCGGATATCCACGAGAGTGGGAAGCCGACGTGCTGCTTGCCGATGGCGGTGTCGCACATCTACGCCCGATCCGGCCGTCCGATGCGGACCGCCTCGTCGCTTTTTACGAACGGGTCTCGCCGGAGTCGAAGTACCTCCGCTTCTTCGCGCCCTATCCACGGCTCAGTGATCGAGACGTCAGGCGGTTCACCGAAATCGATTACGTGGACCGAGTGGCATTTATCGTCACCCTCGGTGCGGAGATGATCGCGGTCGGTCGCTACGACCGTATCGAAGATGATCATGCAGAAGTCTCGTTCTTGATCGAGGACGCCCACCAGGGTCGTGGCATCGCCCAGCTGCTGTTGGAACATTTGGCCCAGGCCGCCCGGGAACGCGGGATCACCCGTTTCGTGGCCGAGGTGCTACCGGAGAACCGCCGGATGGCCAAGGTGTTTGCCGACGCCGGCTACCGAGTGTCCAAGGGCATCGAGGATGGCGTGCTTGCCGTGGAGTTCCCGATCTTGCCGACCGATACCTCGGTCGGCGTCATGGAGCGCCGGGAGCATCGCGCAGAGAGCGCCTCGGTGCAGCGGCTGCTCAATCCGGAGCGGATCGTGCTCTACGGAGCGCATGATCGAGTGCAAGAATTGATCAATTCGATACTGCACGGCGGCTTTGCTGGTGAGGTAGTTGCAGTAAGCACAGATGGTGGCCCGGTTGCCGGGGTACCGAACGCCGCTTCGATCGGCGCGGTCCCGGGTGCATTGGATCTTGCGATTGTCTCGATACCAACCAACCAGCTGGGCACGGTCGTGATTGAGGCGGCTCATAAGGGTGCTCACAGCATGGTCGTGCTGACTGGAACCGACTACCTGGCCGGGGACAACCTCAAGATCATTAATCTCGCCCGGGCTTACGGCGTCCGCGCCCTTGGCCCAGATGCCCTCGGCATCATCAACACCCTGCGTAGCGTGCAGTTGAATGCCACGCCGGGACCCATGCCGCGCTCTGGGGGAGTCGGGCTGTTCTGCCAGTCGGCGGCTGTTGGTGTGGCGTTGCTCAACCACGCCGTACGCCAGGACCTGGGTCTGTCCTCCTTCATCAGCACTGGTGACTACGCCGATGTGACTGGCAACGACGTTATGCAGTACTGGGAGGATGACGAGGCCACCCGGGTCTGCTTGCTTACGTTGGACTCGATCGGCAACCCGCGGAAGTTCTCCCGAATCACCCGGCGGCTCGCCCGGAGAAAGCCGGTGGTGGTGTTCGCGCCGGGCCGGACCCGTCGAGTTGATCATGCTGGCGTACCGGGCGGGCTTGGACATGCCCCGGATGAGGCAGTCGATGCCCTCTTCCGGCAGGCAGGGATCATGGTGGTCCACCGCCGTAGTGACATGATCGACATCGCCAAGATCGCGTCACGGCAGCCGTTACCGTCCGGCCCCAGGGTCCGAATCATCACCAATTCTTTGACGCTCGCCTACCAGATCCTGCAGAAGATGGGCTCTGTCGGACTGATTCGCGACCCAGAGCCAGAGCTGCTCGGGGCGGACACAGACCCTGAGGCATTTGCACGCGCTGCACGTGAAGCCCTGGCTGACCAGCGCTACGACTCAGTGGTCTGCGGGGCGGTGAATGCCTTTGACCAGGGCACCGAAGAGATCATTTTGGCGTTGGAGAGTGTTGCTGTCGAAGCCACGAAGCCGCTGATCGGGGTGTTCTTGGACTTCCATCCACCGTTGATGCACAGCGGCGAGCCGGACGTATCGGGGACGCTGCCCCAATTTGATGGATCGGTCGACGCCATCCAGGCGTTGTCAGCCCTCACCAGCTACGTCCAGTGGCGCGACCGGGACGCTGGCGCAGTGCCGATGCTGGAAGTGGATCCCCAAGCCGCCAAGCTACTGGTCAACCGCATCCTGGCCGAGCAGCCTGCAGGTCGCGAGCTGAGCGAGATCGAGACTGCTGAGCTACTGCATGCCTACGGCATCAACCTGGTACGGCAGTTCGCAGTCTCGAGCTTGGCCGATGCAGTCGCGGCTGCTGATCAGCTGGGCTGGAACGTTGTGCTGAAGGCCACCAGCAGCGCGGTACGTGGTCGCCCTGATCTCGCCAGTGTGCACCGCACCATCGACAACCCCGCAGAGATGGCCGACGCCTGGAAGGATCTGCGCCGACTACTGGCTGAAATCGGTCTGCCCGATGATGACAGCCTTTCAATTGCCACACCAGTTGTCCAGGCCATGGCGGCGCCCGGCGTGGCACTGATCATTACCAGCCACGAGGATGCCGCGTTCGGGCCGATCGTCTCGCTCGGCCTCGACGGCATTCCTAGCGAGCTGCTCGGCGACACCGTCTACCGGGTGCCACCGTTGACAACCGTGGATGCCGCGGAAATGGTTCGAGAGCTGAAGGCCGCACCTACGCTGTTCGGCCGTCACGGGGCGCCAGCGGTTGACGTTGCAGCGATCGAGGACTTACTGCACCGAGTGGCGCAGCTATCGGATGCAATACCGCAGTTGGCATCGGTGACGCTGCGCCCGTGTGTCGCATCGGTCAGCTCGATCTCCGTGTTAGGTGCACGGGTGTTCATCGCCCCGACAGCGGACCAGCGCGACCCACTGGCCCGCGTCCTTTAGCGCCGATCAGCGCGGGTGTCGGTAGTGCGTGGCAGGATGATCGGCATGAAGGTTGGCTCTACCAGGCGGGATCTGCGCGCCGAGATCGATGCGTGCGGTTACTTTCCGGAACTTGTCGAGGACGCAATCATGATCGCCCTCGCAGACGAGGAGCTGCTGGATTTCGTGGTGCACCACGAGCCGACGTTCAATCGCGACGAGATCCACCGCCATGTCACAGTGCTTGCGCTCACCCGCACCCGGCTGGTGATCGGCCATACCGATGATCAGCCGGCCGAGCCTCCGGCAACAGGGATCTACGCGGCATCTTCCACTGAGTCAATCGCGTTGACCAAGATCAACACCGTTGCCGTGACCCGCGTCGTTACCCAGCCAGAGGCGTATCAGGCGGGTTCGGAGGATGTCTTTGAGACCTGGCTATCTGTGGGTTGGGGAGCGGTACGTCGAATCGATCTTGAGCTGGCGACCTGCAGTGATCCGCAGTGCGAGGCCGATCATGGGTACACCGGGACCCTTGTTGGCGATGACTTGACGGTGCGCATGAGCGCGGCAGCCGATGGCCCAGAACGAGTCGCGCGTCTGGTGCGGTTCGCCAGCTCGCTCCAGCGAGCGGCTGCGGTATGACCTCACCCGCGGTGGGGAAGTCTTCGGAAGAAGTGCCGGCCAATCAGTCACTGCCCGAGATGATTGTTCCGGCTTATCAATCCACAACGCTAGGTGAGCTGATGCCGAGCATTGGTGCGCACCTGGGTGTACCGGGTTGCACTGAGGATGTCTTCGGGCTGCCACACTCCACTCGTTACGTGGTGCTGCTGATCGACGGACTCGGCTGGCATCTGTTACGCAAGGCGGTGCTCGCCGCGCCCTTCCTTGGCTCGCTACTTGGATGCGCTCAGCCGATTACGTCTGCGGTGCCAAGTACCACGGTGACCAGCCTGGGCAGCCTCGGGACTGGCCAGCCACCCGGGCAGCACGGCTTGGTCGGCTACACGTCTCGGGTACCGTCAACCGGCGAGATCTTGAATGGTTTGACGTGGGAATCGGATCTGGTTCCCACCGTCTATCAGTCCAAGCAGACATTCTTTGAACGTGCCAGCGCAGCCGGCGTTGCGGTGACGTCGGTGGCCTTGGCGCGGTTTGAGGGCACCGGCCTTACCGAGGCCGCGCTCCGCGGCGCTACCTTCGTCCCGTTCTCGGACGAGAGCGCCGAAGACCTTCGGATCGCCTTGATCGCTGCGGCAGCGCTGCGCAGCGAGCGCACCGTGGTCTATGCCTACGAGCGAGAGCTTGATCATTACGGGCACGTGCACGGCTGCAGTTCGGCTGACTGGCTACAGCAGCTGGCGCGAATCGACGCGATGTGCGAGCGGCTGCGGGATGCCTTGCCTCCGCAGGTGACAGTGATCATTACCGGTGATCATGGCATGGTCGATATCCCATCAGAGCAGCGATTCGTCGCCGAGGACGATCCGGCACTCATGGCAGGCGTAACGGCGCTGGCCGGCGAGGCTCGCTTCCGACAACTCTATGTTGATCAAGATTCCCCTCGTCGGGTGGCGGACCGCTGGCGCGCGCGGCTTGGTGAGCTTGCTTGGGTACGAACCCGGGATGAGGCGATCGATGAAGGCTGGTTCGCAGCGATCGATGATCAACTCCGAGAGCGTTGGGGGCATGTGCTGGTGGCCCTTCGCGGAGACTGGGCAGTCATGACAAGTGCATTCCCACGTGAGTACACCCTCATCGGAATGCATGGATCACTAACGCCGGCCGAGATGCTCGTGCCACTCCTGGTGGCCTGACTCGAGAGTGCGGTCGGATGGCAGGATTCCCGCGTGGCTGAGCTCTGCTACTTCACCGGGCCGATGGACTGTGGCAAGTCGACCCTTGCCCTGCAGCTTGACTACACCCAGGCGGCCGCCGGACGAAAGGGTCGGCTCTTCAGCAGTCATGATCGCGCTGGTGAGTCGACAGTTTCATCACGCCTCGGCCTGGCCAAGCCGGCGATCGAGGTTACCTGGGAGTTCGACTTCTGGAACTATGTGGTGACCCAGCTCACCAGCGGTCACCGGATCGACTACTTGGTGTGCGACGAGACACAGTTTTACTCCGCGGAGCAGGTGGATCAGCTGGCGCGGATCGTTGACGAACTGCAGATCGATGTATTTGCCGTCGGCCTCCTCACCGACTTCCAGACTCGGCTGTTTGCTGGCTCCCAGCGGCTTGTCGAACTGGCCGACAGGATCGAGACTCTTCAGGTTCGTGCCTTGTGCTGGTGTGGCGAGCGGGCGACGCACAATGCACGTACTGTCAACGGTCAAATGGTCCTTGTCGGTGATCAAGTCGTAATGGGGGACACCGTGCCGGTGTCAGATGGCGAGGGCGAGGAGTTGCCAATGGCCGTCGCGTACGAGGTCTTGTGTCGCCGACATCACCGTCGCCGGGTAACGAGAGCCGTGGCGCGGGCGACCCTTTCCGACCCGCTTCCCCTCGGCGAGAACGGGGCAGCTGATGACGAGTTCTGAAGCGGTGCTGATCTCTGCTGCGCAGCTGGCCGAGCTGCTCGATTCGGCCCAGCCTCCAGTGGTTGCTGATGTGCGCTGGACTGTCAGCGGACCGCCCGGCAAATCAGACTTCGAGGCGAGCCACATTCCAGGTGCGATCTGGGTGGATCTGGAGACCCAGCTCGCCGGACCGCCTGGTGTTGGTGGCCGTCACCCGCTTCCACCGGTTGCCGTTTTCCAGCAGGCGATGCGGGACATCGGTGTACGCCAGGACTCGCTGGTTGTCGTCTACGATGCTGCGACATCGCAGGCCGCTGCACGCCTGTGGTGGCTGCTGACTGATGCTGGACACCGACAGGTGAGGGTTCTGAATGGCGGCCTGGCCGCCTGGAAAGCCGCTGGCCTGCCGACCCTTTCAGGCCCGGGCACCCCGCCAGCGAAGGGTGACTTCGTCGCACGCGCCGGGCAACGGCTACAACTCAATGCCGCTGAGATCGCCGCGCTGCTCGATAAGCCTGAGGCTCACACCCTGGTCGACGTACGCGCTGCCGAGAGGTACTCAGGGCAGCATGAGCCCATCGATCCAGTGGCCGGCCATATCCCGGGAGCGATCAACTTGCCGGCAACAGCGAACCTGCACACTGACGGACGGTTCCTGCCGCCGGCCGAGATCGTCAGGTTGTACGCCGAAGCCGGCGGACGAGAGGACGCGGTGCTCTATTGCGGATCCGGGGTCACCGCGGCCCAGAGTCTGCTGGCGCTGGAATCTGCCGGGCTGACAGCAGCGATCTACCCCGGGTCATGGAGTGACTGGATCAGCGACCCGAGCCGACCGATCGCAACTGGAATGGATCCCTGAGAGGGATAGGCCTAGTTTCGCGCCACTAACTTTGACGCTTAGGCCCGCCAAACATGATCTCATCCCAGCTCGGCACGGACGCCCGCTTGCGCTTGACGCCCTTCGGCTCGGGCGGTGTGTCGACGTGGACCAACGACTCAATCTCGAACTCATGTGCCTCGTCGGTCCGATCGGCCAGGTTCGCAGGCAGATCCGGTGGCCCGGGTTCGTCGGTACCGGGCAATTCATGTTCAGCGGTGCCGCCGAAGGCGCTCACTGAGTGCTCCTGGGGCTGTGGAGAGTCAATGATGGCTTCGTCGTGCATGCTCGGCTCGACCGGATAGTTGATCACGATGGCGGGCTCCCAGCCGCCGTCGGTAATCGTCTCCGTCTCAGGCACCGCGGTTGCGTCGCTCAGACCTGCGTATACCCGCGGTGAGTCCTCGCTGTAACCGTCGCCGCCCAGCATCTCGTAGAGCGTCCCAATCGGCGACACGTCAGGCGCTTCATCATCTCCCTCAGCGGGATTGGGCACATTGGCGACTGGACGCAGCATCCGTGAGACTGCAACCGTCGGCTCATCGTCGGAGTTCTCGGCCGGCTGGTCGTCAGCCTGCCGATGGCGCGCCGACTCATGCGCTGCCTTGGCAAGGGAGAGCTGGTCGCTCACCAGCGTTGGCTCAGTGTCCTCATGGGTCGATTCGTCAAGCAGCCGCGGGCGACCGCGCTGCGGAGCCCGAGACGAGGGCTGATCACCGAGCAGCCATCGAGCCTCGTCGTTGGCCGCGACGGAAAACCGGCCGCGGAGGTCGTAGAAGAAGGATGCGTGTCTGCTGGCATCTCCCGATTGGTAGTCCGCGGTCACTGCCCAGCGGCCGTCGTCCAGACGATAGGAGTCCCATTTGATGGCGTCGATGTCGACACCGCGGCCCAACAACCGCTCCGTAACCGTGATGCGCAGGCTGCGATGACCGGAGGGCTCGCCGCGGCGGCGTACCGAGGACGCCATAGCCATCGACGCGACGTGCTCGCGCTCGGCGATCACGGGTGCGGCGAAGCGCTCGACCCGATCCATGGGAATGCCTGCCACTCGGGCCACATCCTCGAGGGTCTCGCCTGCCCGGATCCGCGCCTGGATGTCGCGGGGGGTGAGTGAGGTCTGCATCTCGATCTCCAGTTGTCCGAGTCGCGGCAGATCACCGCGCAGCGCTGCACGGAGTCTTTCGTCCGCCTCGATCATGAACTCCTCACCGCTCTCGGTGGCCACGATCAAGGACTTCCCATCCGGGCTGAGTCCGACCAGTCGTGCGGTGCGCATCCGTCGCGGCGGCTCCTCGTGCGGCGTTCGTTC
>JAICEV010000168.1 GCA_025923975.1 Propionibacteriaceae bacterium | reverse complement strand
GGCAAGTGCGAGAACGATGACGGCCAGGCCGAGCGGGACGTCGAAGAACATGCAAGCCTCGGCAAGCGAACGGGGTACCACAACATTGCGGCGATAGTGGACGACATCCCAGCCGACGTGTGCAATGAGTGCCAATGATGCGAGAACGGCACCGGCTACCGGACCTAGGGTTAGCGCGGCGACGGCGATTCCCCCGTACGCCACCATTGCCAGGGATTGGGCAGCGAGAGCCGAACGCGAGGCACGCCGCAGCAAGCCAATAAGGACCAGGACAATCAAGGCGCCAGCGAATACGTACCAGGGCTGAATGTCGGCAAGCCGACCAGCAACCACAAGGGCACTGGCGACCGGGATGGCCGCCCACACGACCCAGCGCACTCCAAGCGCGGCTGCTGCCAGATAGCACGTGAGTGCGACAAGGAGGCTGATGGTGATGGTGTCGCGATCAGGACTGAAGATCGTCACAAAAGCCGCGCCGAGGAGGCCTACAGCTACTGGCCAGTGGCGCCAGAGCGCTGAGTTTGCCCGACCGAGGGCTGGCGCGGTTGTCGATCCTGACGTGGACATGAGCATTCCTTGACTTGAGCACCGGATGGGTTGTCGACCATGATTCCCGGGCATTGTGGTCAGCAACCAGGCCAAATTCCCGCCAGCTGCTGTTCACTAATACCGTGCCCACAAAATCTGGACCAGACGCCGACCAGGATCTCCCGGACGATGCTGCCGAGGAGGCTGCTGCCGTGTCGGAGAACAACGAGGCGGATGCCGGCGAGGCGGATGCCGGCGAGGCGGATGCCGGACCACTGCAACGCTCTCAAGACGCCATTGACCAAGGTCAGGACGCGGCTCGGGAAGCGCTGAAGGACACCTTGCCCGACGACGAGGACAAGGCGCCCGCCAGCTAAGGCGCCGCCGACGCCGGGTGCGGGCGTGACACGCGTCCCGACCAGCGGCGAACTAACCGCTTGACGTGCTCTCGAGGTCGTGCTCCCAGAGCCAGTCTGTGATCGCCTCGATCCCGCGGTCCCGATAGCGGCGGTAGGTACTGAACGGCAGATCCAGCAGTTCGGCTGCCTTCTCCTGGCTCGGCGCTGGGCGCAGATATGTGCGATCCAGCACGCGGTATTGAGTTTCTGCCCGCGGGTCAGACCTGACGACCTGGGCGGCATCAAGAATGAGCCCGCGCAGTATTTGATCGGGACGATCATCGGGATGCTCCCGCAGCGTGCGCTGCACGATGCTGGAGGCCACAAGTGGGTTGTTGAGCAGCGACTGAGGTTGGTGGAAGGAGCGGAGCGCCTCCTTCACCGACGCCGCGAGCTCCTCGTGGGAGAGCATGGCGGCGGGCTCAGGCGCTGAGCCAGTCACCTGTTCGCCAAGCTCTCGAGCCGCGGTGAGCTCCAACCAGTCCGCTACGCCCACGCGGCGCCAGTCGTGGGCGAAAGCCACATACCGCTTGCCGTCAACCTGATAGTCGGCCTCTGGAACATGGATGAAGTCAAAGTGGTTGAAGAACCGCTCCCAGTATTCGAGGTCGATATAGCAAGCATCGAACTCCCAAGCGGTCGGCCCTCGCAGCAAGATGTCGATCACGTGCCAGGCACCAAACATCGTTCCGGCGAGGCGAGGATGGCGCTCGTCCGGATCCCGATCGACGACGAACCGCCAGCCCAGCACGAGCTCCCCCGGCCGTGGCGGATGATGCAGCTGGGCGTATCCCAGTAAGCGCCGGCGACCGGATGGTCCCTGATCAGGAAGAGGAGGTCGGCCACCGCATGCTGCAGCGCGTCAGGATTCCCTGCCGACGCCTTTACCTGGTCGATGAGATATCCGCGCAACCGACGATGGATTCGGCGTAGGTATCGGGATCGCGCCGGCGTAGGTCGGCTTCCAAGACGTCACGGGCCACCTCGTGCGGAAAATCCCGGCTTGGGCTTCTTCCATGATCGTGAGATCACGCAACCATTCCCACAGCTCCGAGGCTTCCTCGGCGTCTGCCGGGAGGGCGGCGCGGAGCAGCGGCTCGGTGGTGGCCGACGCGTGGGCAGCGACTTGCAGCGCGGCACGATGTCGAATAGTCGGCGCATGCTCGACCATCTGGTTGAGCAGAGCCGTAACTACGTCAGGTAAATCCTGCAGGGTTTGTGGTACGTCGGTGCCCCGGCCCGAGCGACGTACGGCATCGATCAGTAGGGACACGGCTAGGGGATGCCCATGAGTCAAGGCCATCACCTGATCAAGCAGATCGATCGAGACTCCCTCGACTTGCAGCAGGGCCCGAGTCTGGTCTGGCGAGAGGTTTCGAAGCGCCACCACCCGCAACAAGTCACGCCAGCCGGGATCGGACCGCCAGGTGGCATCGGGAGCCCGGCGGCTGGCGATGATCACCCGCGTCTCAGCGGGTAGCGCCGGAAGGAAATCCTCTCGCAGCCAACCCTCCACCGGCTGCAGCCGCTCGGCCGCATCCAACATGATCACGCTCGGCTTCGCAGGCATGGATCCAGGAGCCGGTCCGGTTCGAGCGTCGATGCCAGAGGTGAGCGACTCCCAGACAGCTGACCTAATGCCGTCCGGGGTGGGCATGACACGACCGCCATCAACCTGGGCGAGCAGGTAACCTGCGTTCCCGGCGGTTTCGGCGAAAGCTCGCAGCAGGGTGGATTTGCCTATGCCGCCAGGCCCGTACACCCAAAGCACGTTGAAGGGCTCTTGGCCGCTGGATGCATCACGGTTTGAGGATGCCTCGAGCCAAGCAGCGAACAGTTCGCGTTCGCTGGATCGACCAACGAAGCGGCGTACCCGCTCCCGTTCTAGGCGCTTGCCGAGATTCTCAGCTGCACGCGATGTCATCGACCGCAGCCCTTCTACAAGATGGTGCTAACTTGAACAATACTGTACACGTTGAGTGCGCGTGAGGAGGGGTGAGATGGACCAGTCGCGTGAGCCGGCGAACCCTGAACGCCAAGCCCGGTCTGAAGGCAAGGCGCTGGCCGCCGACTTCGATCACGATCCGGAGCGATTCGCCGCCAACCAGCTCGCGACGCAGGACTTCTCCATGATCGGCGACGTGCATGATCGGGTGGCCGAGCGGCTTGCCAAGTTCACTGCTGGCCCAATCCTTGATCTTGGTGGAGGCAACGGCACACTGGCAAAGTCGCTGGCCAGGCAGGGCCGTGACGCCATCGTTGTTGATCGTGCTGACTACGTACGCGGCGCGCCACGACCTGCGGTGCAAGCCGACGCCACGAGGTTGCCGTTCCGGGCCGAGTGCTTCGCAGCAGTAGCCGCCTTGTGGATGCTGTATTACCTCGACAACCCTGGCCTAGCGCTGGCCGAGGCATCGCGGGTGCTGCGTCCGGAGGGGATCTTCGTAGCCTGCACGTCGAGCCGCTACAACGACCCCGAATTTGCCAGCGTCCTACCAGGTTCGGGAGAACCGTTCAGCTTCGACGCTGAAACTGCGCCAGAGATCATTTCTGAACATTTCAAGATCACCGAGGTGATCAAGTGGGACACTCCCGCGGTGCGCCTTCCTGACGAAGCCGCAGTGGCGCTGTTCCTCCGCGGCCGGGGACTGTGCACTGAGGATGCATCCTTGCAGGCCGCTCGATGGAACACTCCCTTGAGTGTCACGAAGCGAGGCTGCCTGATCTGGGCTTGCCGGCCCTAGGCTCTCTCTCTGCCGCTGTCAGCGATGGTTGGGGTAACCGGCGGCAGGCACCGAGACAGTTGTGGTCAGCACCTGACCGGTACGTGGGCCGGTGGTGAGCCGGTTCAAGTTGTCCATGAAGTCCTCGTCCATGTGCCAGTCGGCGGTCAGCATGAAAAGCGTCCGGCCGTCCGCACCGCCGAGGGCGCAGGCGAAGCCGGATTGATCGAGCGGAATCCGATCGAGCACCTCGCCGCCGTCCGCCACCCGCACGCAGCAGGATTCGTTCTCAGCCCAACTGGGCGTCCAGACCGCGCCTTCGGCATCCATGCAAATCCCGTCGGCCAGCACGTCGGCGAAAGTCCTTCGGCCACTGAGGTCGCCGCTGTCGGTGATCTCGAACGCGGTGAGTTTGCCCGCGAAGGACTCTGCGATGATCAAGGTCGAGTTGTCTTCGGTTACCGCCATCCCGTTCGGGAAGGCGATTCCGTCGGCGACCTGACGCACGACGCCAGTCGGGCTGATTGCTGCGATGAAGCCGGGCGCGAGGCCCTCGTCAGGGTAGAAGTCGGAGCCGCCGTTCACCCAAATGGTGCCGCGGCCGTCGACCACGATCTCGTTCAGCCCGCCCGGCAGGCCGCTCAGATCGGCATGATCAACCAACGATCCGTCTGGCTCCTGCCGCAGCAGCCGCTGCTCCGGGCCCGCCACGACCAGCAGCTGACCATTGGGCAGCCAATCGATGGAGAACGGGATGGTTGTCGGCACCTGCGTGGCGACCTCGCGACGCCCTTCTTCGTCGAAGGTGAGAACTTCCGCTGCGCCCCAATTCGACAACCACAAGCGGCCGTCGTGCCAGCGGGCAGACTCCCCGATCACTAGGTCGGTAGCCAGGACACGCGGTTCGGACATAAATCGATCTCCTCGTCACGATTTCAGGCGTAGCAGGTGGATTGCGGCAGGGCGCTCCGCCTGTCTGTGTGTGCCGCCAACGCCCATCCTCGCAGTCGCCGAGGACGTTCGGCTGAGGACGTTCCCGCGGGAACGTCGCTCCCGATCAGCCAGGTGCGCATAGTTCGAGCGATCCAGCAGGCGCCTCACCTCAGCCGTCATTTCGGTCATCAGATCCCCCGTCATTGCTGATCACTTCCTTTGACTCCATCGCGTCGGGAGTTGGAGGGATTGACTGCCCGTGATGAAAGAAGTTGTCGGGGTCGTAGTGCCACTTGACCTCACCCAGCCTCGACAGGTTCTGCCCGTAATAGGCGCGTAGCGGGTCGGTCAGCTCCGGGTCGGCGAAGTTCTGGTACGCGCGGCCAGTGCCGTATCCATTGAGGAGTTCGCGGATCTGGCCAAGCCATTCGGTTGCTGCGCCTGGGCTGGCGGCCGGTTGGGCCGAATCCGAAGTGACTGTGTATTCCAGTAAGAACTCATCATCGGGGTGCACGAAGGCTGTCGCATCGGCAGACACCCGGTTGTAAGTCCCGCCCAGGGGCGTAAAGGCCAACTCACGAGCCTGGCCCCGGATCCGATCGGCATTCAGCGCCAGAGCGAGGGCCGCGGTGACAGCGGTCGGAAGGCGCTGGTGCTGGAACTCCGACGCGCTATGGTCCACCGCAGTTGCCGAGCCGGCACCGATTTCAGCCCCAAACGCCGCGAGCTGCGCCTTCACCTCGCTGATCGGCGTCGCGGGAAGCAGTCGATGTGAACCGGTGCGCCAACTAGCCGTTCGAAGTGGCCGAGACCGTCGGTGGCGGCAGCGTCGTCCGCGAGAACTGACCCGATCAGATGCACTTGCGGAGAGACCGAAGGGTCGGCGGGTGCCCGTACCACAAGGCTGGCCGCCATGGCGTGGGGCGCGCTCGGCGCCCAATCCATCCATGCGTTCATCGCTTCGGGGATGCTGCGCGGCGGCCAGCTGAAATGAAATCCAAAGGCTCCGGGTTCAGGGATAGTGCGAAAAGTCAGGGCGGTCGCCACTCCGAAGTTCCCGGCTCCGGCACCGCGCAGCGCCCAATAGATATCACTGTCTGAGGTGTCGTCGCAGGTGATCAGAGAGCCGTCAGCAAGGACGACCTGCGCGGCGGTCATGCGGTCGCAAGTGAGGCCATAACTCCGGCCCAGCACTCCCAGTCCGCCGCCTAGAGCGAGACCAGCGATGCCGACGGTTGGTCCACAGCCGGCGGCGATGGCGGCTTGGTGATCATGCAGCGCCCGGTAGATCCCGGCCAGCCGGGCGCCCGCTCCGATGGTGGCGAAGTCGCCCTCGACTGCGACCGCGCACATCAGCCCGGTTTCGATCATCAGCCCTGTTGTGCTCGAGTGGCCGGCGAAAGAATGGCCAGCCCCCGAACCGCGATCTCCAGCCCGTACCGGCGGCAGAAGTTGATCACCTGCACAACGTCAGTGGGGCTTGCACAGCGCGCGATTGCCTGCGGCCGAACGGTCTGGGACCGGTTCGTCGCCGGCCTTCGCAGCCTGTCGAACTGCTCTTCTCCGCCTAGCAGCAGCGGTCTGGTGATGCTTCGGCTGAGCTGCTGCCAGGGTAGGGACCTCCTCATCGCACTGGGGCCGCCCTAGCGAGCGGTCCAGGTCCCATCGGTCGGCCCGGGAGGCACCCGGTCAGCGACCTCGTCGGGCGCCAGCAGCTCCCGGCGGGTACACAGCGACCAGTGGTGCCCGAAGGGATCGCGAACGATGCCGTAACGCTCGCCCCAGAACATTTCGGCGACAGGCATCTCCACAGTCGCCCCCATTTCTACGGCGTGCGCGAAGGCACTGTCGACATCCTCGAGCTCGAGCAGCAACAAGACCGGTGAGCCACCCAGCGTGGAAGGGGCGATAGCGTTCAGCTCCTTGATCTCTTCGCTCAGCAGCAGCTTGTCGGGGCCGACCGCAAGTTCGACGAAGAGCACTCGGCCGTCGGGCAGGCGGTGCCGAATGAGCTCGGCGGCCCCAAATGCTTCGCTGTAGAACGCCACTGCGGCGTCGGCGTCGGTCACGAAGATGTGGGTGCCCAGACCGAGCGGTCGCTGCCGGGTCATGTTGTCCTCCGTTCCCCATCGAGAAGTCCCGCGGTGCGGGCAGCCTCCACAAGTCGCGCCAGCAGCTCGGCCTCCTCACGGACCGCTTGTGCGCCAAGTGGGGTGAGTTGGTAGTAGCGACGACGGGCGTCATGCGGGGCGCTGGGGTCACTGACCCCCGACTCACTGACCAGCTCGTCCGCGACCAGTCGGGCCAGCGTCCGGTACAGCGTGCCCGGGCCCAACCGAACTTGACCGTCTGTGAGTTGATCAACGAACCCCATTACGGCGTACCCGTGGCCGTGACCGGAGGCCAGCGCGAGCAACACCTGGAAGCCGGCTGTGGTCAATGCCGGGACACCACTTGCCGAACTCACATCGGTAGGATACAGTCCGTAGCGGATATGACCAGTTTGGATATATCTGATTCGAGCATACGGAAGTCGGGAGGGGTAGCGCTGTGATCACCCGAGTAGCCAAAGTCATCGTTCCGGTAGCCGACCAGCAGGCAGCACTGGACTTCTGGACCACCGGTATGGGTTTCGACCTGGTCCGCGACGACGCGTACGGCAACGAAAGATGGATCGAGGTCAGCCCGCCTGATCAGGACCTGTTGTTGGTCCTCAGTCCGCGACAGCCCGATGAACCACGTCGTACGGTTCCGGATCGCCTGCCACACTCGGATCTGTTTTTCGATTGCGACGACATCGAGAGCACCCATGCCGAGCTGAGCGCGCGGGGGGTGAAGTTCACACTGCCGCCTGCGCGTCAGCACTTCGGCTGGTGG
>JAICEV010000167.1 GCA_025923975.1 Propionibacteriaceae bacterium | reverse complement strand
TAGCGACGCTGGACTCGGCCACTCGCGGAGATCGCGCCGATAGCGCCCGGTACCGCGAGATCATGGCGCCGCTTGGCCTCGGTGACGAACTCCGTGCCGCGCTCGTCACCCCGTCCGGAGGTTGGGGTTACCTGTGCCTGCATCGGGCCGCGTCGCCGTACGGGTTCACTCCGGCCGAGGTGCGCCTTATCGGCCGCCTAGCAGTCAGCCTCGGCAACGGCTGCCGGCTCAGCCTCGCCGCGCCACGTGACTGGGGGATTGTGGCCAGCGCTCCCGGTGTGGTCGTCCTGCATCCCGACCGGACTCTGGCAGCCATCACCGGCGAGGCTGAGAACCTGCTCGCCCAGATCCCCGATCACTTGTCAAGTTCCGGGCGCCTCCCCGCCGCGATCTACGCGGCAGCTGCGTGCCTGCAGAGCATCGACGATGGCATGGCTTTGCCGAATGCTTCACCGACGGTGCGAGTGCGGACCCGGAACGGCAGCTGGCTACTTGTTCACGCGACTCATTTGCATGGCTCGGTTGATGGCGACATCGCTGTCACCGTCGAGCCGGCCTACCCGAGCCGCAACGCGCCGCTCGTCCTGAGTTCGCTCGGACTCACTTCCCGGGAATGCGAGGTGGCCCTGCTCGTGCTGCGTGGCGCATCGACGAAAACCATAGGTGCCGAACTCCACCTATCCCCCTACACGGTCAAGGACCACATCAAGTCGATCTTTGACAAAACCGGGGTGCGAAGCCGCCGTGATCTCGTTGCCCAAGTCCTGACGGGCTCAGCGCCTCATTGAGCTGGCAACTCTCAGTCAAGATGCAGCCGCAAGTCCCCGAGGTGCGCCGATAATGCTGCGCAACTTGAGAAGCAACCGCGACAGCAGCCTTGAGACTTGCATCTGGCTGATTCCGAGTTGATGGGCGATGTCGGACTGGGAGCGTTGTTCGAAGTACCGTAGCCAGATCAGCTGGCGTTCGGACTCGTCCAACTCGGCGATTGCTCGATCGATAATTAGTCGAGCTTCGGTCCGGTCGATGTCTTCGTCTGCCTCGCTGGAGCAAAAGCAGACACCACGCGACATAGCAGCGTCGATTGACGAAGCGGTGTAGCCCTCGCTTGCCATGCGAGCCTGCTGTATCGCGCTCACGGACGCCCCGAGCTCCTGCGCGAGATCCTTGGCGCAGGGGAGGGTGCCCATTTCTTGAACCAGCGTTGGCCACCGCCGCCAGATGATTGAGGCAAGCTCCTGCGTTGGACGCGGCGGCCGAACAGTCCAGCCGTGATCACGAAAGTGCCGCTTGAGCACCCCCGTAATCGTCGGCTCCGCGAATCCAACAAACGAGCCTTGATGCGGATCGAAGCGTAAGCAGGCCTCGACAAGACCGGTGTACGCGACCTGGACGAGATCCTCCTCGTCCTCTCCGCGATGCAGGAACTGCCGGGCAAGTTTCTCGGCTAGCCACAGATGTGAGGTGACCACCTCGTCGAGGATCTGTTGCCGCCTGGTGGGGCCGGCCGTCTCGGCCTCGAGCAGCAACGCACGTGTGCGTTCGGCTAGCTCGTCGCGAGCGGAGTAATGGTGGGTAGGGACGACAGAAAGAGGTGAGTTTGCCATGAGCGCGCCACCCTTTCGGAATGAAACATCAGATCGTGGCGCGCTTCTCGGCCACATCCGTACTAAACCACGGATACCGCTGAATGAGAAGCACTTGCGGGCCGAAAAGTGAGCCAGCTTGGCCAGCTCCCAAGATCAGCCGGTTGTGGAGATTTTCTATCCTGTAAGCAATAAGCTCAGGCGGAGATGACTTCTCGAGCTAACGCGGCTGGCATGTAGTCGTAGCGCACGAACGAGCGCTTGAAGGTGCCGGTGCCGTGAGAAACCGAGCGCAGGTCGATGGGATACCGGGACAGCTCATGTGCCGGTACCTCCGCGTGGATGATGGCGTACCCCTGAATGTCGGACGTCTCCGTGCCATGTACCTGACCCCGGCGGCCGCGCAGGTCCGCCAGCACAGCCCCGACCGAGTCGTCGGCAACCGTAATCTCCACCTTGTCGATTGGCTCCAGCAGGGCAACGGTCGACTCATTGGCCGCCTCGCGGAGAGCAATCGCCCCTGCCGTTTGAAAGGCCATATCAGAGGAGTCGACCGAATGCGCCTTGCCGTCGACCAGCGTCACCCGGAGGTCGACGAGGGGATAACCGGCAAGCACACCCTTTGACAGCTGGTTGCGGACCCCTTTCTCCACCGACGGAATGAACTGCCGCGGCACCGCTCCACCGACTACGCGCTCGGTGAACTCGAACCCAGCGCCGCGTTCCAGCGGCTCGATCTCCATCATGCAGACCGCGTACTGACCATGTCCGCCGGACTGCTTGACGAGTCGGCCCTGCGCCGTGATGGGACGGATGAAGGTCTCGCGGAGCGAGGTACGCACCGGCTCCACCTGAACCTGGATGTGCCAGTTCTCCCGGAGCGCAGTGAGCAGTTTCTCCACGTGCGCCGGCCCCATCGCCCAGATGACAACCTGATGAGTCTCGGCATTGTGCTCCAGTCGCATGGTGACGTCTTCGGCCACCAGCCGCTGCAGCGCCGACGCCATCTTCTCCTCATCACCTCGGGTTGTGGCATGAACAGCTACCGGTAGCAGCGGCTCGGGCAGCAGCCAGGGCTCGACGAGGGCTGGCTGCGCCTTGTTGGACAGCGTGTCGGAAGTTTCCGCAGCGGCCAATTTGGACACCAGGACAAGATCACCGGCAATTGCGTACGGCTTGGGCCTCGTCTCGTCTCCGAGCGGCGACGAGAGCGGCCCAACGCGATCATCGCTGTCGTGGTTCGGATGGGCGTCGACATGGTGAGGTGCGAACTGCTGCAGATGACCAGACACATGCAGCGGAGTGTCAGGACTGAGAGTGCCGGAGAAGACCCGGACCAGCGAGAGCCGGCCGACAAACGGGTCGCTGGTTGTCCGTACCACCTCGGCGACCAGCGGACCATCCGGATCGCAGCTCACCGCGCTGAACGACTCGCCGCTTGGCTTGTAGACCTTCGGCAGCGGCGCCGACGCAGGCGAGGGGAACCCCTGCTCGAACAGCTCGAGCAGGCCCTCAATGCCCATCCCGGTTGGAGCGTGCGCCGGAATGATCGGGAAGAACCGCCCGGTAGCGACGGCGGCCCGCAGATCGGGCAAAACGAGGTCGAGATCGATTGGTTCGCCGCTGAGATGCCGGTCGAGCAGCGTCTCGTCCTCGGATTCCTCGATGATCGATTCGATCAACGGGTCCCAGTGCTCCTCGATGATCGCGGCTTCTGTTTCATCAGGCTCACGTGAGGTCGGCTCGCCGCTGCGATAGTCGGTGACGCTACGCCGCAGCAGGTTGATTGCGCCGGTGACATGACCATCCTCGACCAGTGGCGCGCCAACCGGCTGCACGTCGCCGAAGATCCGCCGACAGCGCGCAATCGTCTCGTCGAAGTCAGCCCGGGACTGCTCCAGCTTGGTCACCGCAATCGCCCGAGGCATATTGCTGGACTCACATTCCCGCCACAGGAAACGGGTCGCATCGTCGATCTCATCACTCGCCGATACCACGAACAAGACGGCGTCGGCCGCTCGCAAGCCGGCCCGCACTTCGCCGACAAAGTCCGGGTTGCCGGGCGTATCCAGGAGGTTGATTGTCAGGTCGCCGCTGACGATTGACGCAGCACCGAGCGACTGCGACGACGCGGGCTCACCCCTTTGGTGGCGGCCCGGGACGCGCGCTGCTATCAACCGCTCGAAGAGCGTGGTCTTGCCAACGCCCGCCGGACCTACCAGCACGACATTACGGATCTGTTCCGGCGACCGTGGTCCGTGTTGGCGACCCATATCGGCTCCGTTGCCCATTCCTCACCCTTTCCCGTTATGCCGCGCACAAATCGCTTCCGTAGCACTGTCTGGCTTCGTCGTAACTCCCCACGTACGCGTTCCAGCAACCCTACGATGCAACCGTGAGTGAAATCGACCCGATGGACCTCGCGACCCCAGCGCAGGACCAGCGGAAATCGGTAGGCCGGCTCACTCGCCTGATGGCTCGCAGCTTGTCCATGGTCTGGCAGTCTGCCCGCCGGCCATTTCTCGCGTTGATCGGGCTGCAGCTGCTGAATGCGATTGCCCTTGCCCTGCAGATCATCGCGGTGCAGCTGGCCCTGACAGCACTCCTGCAGATCACGGCCATCGCCGGAGATCTTTGGCGGCTGGTACAACCAGTCATGCTGCTGGCTGGGTTAACGGCCGTCACGGCTGTTATCGCCTCCGTCCAGGTGGGGCTTTGGCGCTACGCGGGCGAGCTCGTGGTCGCCGTCATGTGGAAGCGCGTCCTGCGAGTTGCCACCCGAGTCGACTTGCGGAAGTTCGAATCAGCCAGGTTCTACGATCGCCTGCAGCGTGTTCAGGCCAATGCGCAGACACGTCCCTACCAGATCACCTATGGCTTGGTGGCGACTATCGGGGCGGTGGCCGCGAGCGCTGCCTTGGTGGTCACGATCGTGCTCATCCATCCCACCTTGCTCCCGCTGCTCTTGGTGGGTGGCGTGCCGGTATTGCTCACCAGCCGGCGGCAGAGCCAGCTGGAGTCAGACTTCCTGGCGCGGCAGACGCAATCGATGCGACTGCGGGGCTACCTGACCTGGGTACAGACCGGCCGGGATGAAGCCAAGGAAGTTCGGGCGTTCGGCCTCGCACGCAACTTCGGCCAACGGCTGAACACCTTGTACGCCGACTACCTCCGTGATCTTGCACAACACCTCTGGCATCGGTCACGGCTCGGTGCGCTCGGCAGCCTCGGCTCAGCCATTCTCTTGGCGCTGACCCTTTTCTTGCTGGCATGGTTGATCTCCACGAGCCGCCTCGGCATCGCTGAGGCCGCTGCCGCCCTGGTCGCGATCCGGCTCCTGGCGGGTCAGGTGCAGTCCGGACTCAATGGCGTACAAGCAATCTTCGAGTCGGGATCATTCATTGACGACCTGGATGGCTTCCTGACACTAGCCCCGGCCGCAGAAGGCGGGTCGCGAGAGATTGCGCCCCCGGCGGACTTCCATCGCATTCGGGCCGACGCCGTGAGCTTCTCTTATCCGGGTCGCAGCCAACTCGCTCTACAAGCCGCCAGCATCGAGATCAACCACGGTGAGGTGGTTGCACTTGTTGGTGAGAACGGTTCCGGCAAGACCACGCTGGCCAAGGTTATGGCCGGCCTGTACGAGCCGGGCAGCGGCGCGGTCAGGTGGGATGGCACCGACGTACGCACCTTCCGGCCAGACCTTTTCCGAGAGCGTGTCGCGATCATCTTCCAGGACTACGTCAAATACGCGCTGTCCGCCGAGGAGAACATTGCGGTGGCCCGACCTGACGACGAGATTTATCATGCAGCTGTCCGCGAGGCGGCCCGGCTCGCGGATGCCGACTCGTTCCTATCGGCGCTCCCCTCCGGATACCAGACACCGCTGTCGCGCCGATTCGTCGGCGGACACGAGCTCTCTGGCGGGCAATGGCAGAAGGTCGCAATCGCGCGCGCGTTCTATCGCAGCGCGCCGTTGGTGATCATCGACGAACCGACGGCTGCACTTGATGCGCGGGCGGAGTACGAGCTGTTCTCCTCGCTGCACGAGGTGCTGCGGGGCCGCAGCGCCTTGATCATCTCCCACCGGTTCTCCACCGTCCGGACGGCTGACCGCATCTACGTTCTTGATCATGGACGGGTCGTGGAGCAGGGCAGCCACGATGAGCTGGTGGCACTCGGTGGTCAGTACGCCGAACTGTTCCATCTGCAGGCATCGGCGTACTCGGTGGATAGCGTCCTGGATTAGAGAGGCCGCCCGCAACGCCTTGGCTGCGGATATCGATCAGTCGGTAATCTTGGCTAACCGGTTGCTCAAGGAGTTCATGATGTCCGACGAAGAGTCTGCCGCTGAAGGCCTCAATGGAGCACCGGTCGGCGACTTGTCAATTCTGATCAGACGAACTCAGGACAAAGTAGCGACCTACTTGATGCACGCACGGGCGCGACAGCGGCGCCTGCTCAACCTAGCGATCGTGGCGGGGGCAGTGGCGACCGCATTGACCGCTTCCCCTGCGCTTGGCGGACAGAATTTTGCAGACTGGCTGAATGCATCCTTCGGCTTAACATCGCCTGCCTGGCAGATCCTGTGCGCTGGAGCTGCCATCTGTTCCCTCGCCGCGGCAATCGCGACTCAGATACTGAAATCCAACAACGTTGACGAGCATGTTGCCCGCGCCGAAAACGTGAAGGCCAGGCTCGAAGTCCTCGATGCCGGTCGGTTGACTGGGCAGCTGACGCCCAAACAGGTGGCGACTGAGTACGCCGCGTGTGTCCAAGAAGCATCTTTCATTTGAAGCATCTTCATTTGAACTGCGGGTTTCCCCGTCCAGCGCAAGCGTGAAACAAACGCGGTAGTGCTGGTGTTAACCGAAATAGATCCACGAACTGAACCAAGTTGTCAGCGGTGAGGAGGCTGAGATTCATGAGCCGATCTCGTTATCTGTTACCCCTCGGTGAGGTCACAGACCGGCTTCGCTGACAAGGCGCTCGTACGGGGGTGTCCGTAGCATTCCGATCGCGAAGATCATTGGCTCGGTCGATCGGGCATGTGAGTTCGATCGTGACTTTCATTCACAGCGCCGGGACTCTGAGGCACGGATGCGTGCCCTGGAAGCCGCGTTTCCTAATGGAGACTTCCCAGCCGTCTCAGTCTTCGAGGTGGGTGGGGCGTATTTCGTCTCGGACGGACATCATCGGGTGGCTCTTGCCCATGAGAGGCGCCAGGAGTTCATCGAGGCCGAGGTCGTCAAGTTGGCGACCGGCTGGGAGCTGGCGAAGCGCCTCGGGCGCCTGCCGAGCCCGGAGGAGCTCGGGAACAGCTGGCTCACCGAGGTCTATCAGCCAGGTCTTCGGGCATTGAATGAGGCGGGGTTGAGCTGCCCCTACGAAGGTGCCACCGAGGCCGACAGCTTCCTCTGGCTGTACCAGCGGCGGCGCGCCCTGTGGATGCAAGGAACGCGCGCGAGCTACCGGGACGCGGTCTATGACATTCGCCATCCGCGTCGACTGTCGCGACGTGAGCGTCGGAGGCTACGGAAGGCCGCTGAAGGTCTTCCCACAGCGGAGACGCAGGAGCTGGTCAACGCCTGATCGAGCGGGTGTGCACGGTTGCGATCACAAGCCGGTGAGGGCCTACCGTGGAACCCATGGTTCCCTTTCCCGGCCGACGGCCGCAGCTGTTGCTCGAACTCGACCTGACTGAACCGCTCGTTGCACCGGAAGCAGACGATCCTGTTGGTAGGCTGCGCGCCCGCGGTCGCCGGCTGCTCCGTCCCACGTTGCGGGCTTTGCACGAGGCTGCAGAGGACCGGCACGTTGTCGGTCTGATCGCAAAAGTGGGCGGAGTTTGGCCGTGGGCCGCAATGCAGGAGCTCCG
>JAICEV010000166.1 GCA_025923975.1 Propionibacteriaceae bacterium | reverse complement strand
CGCCGAGCTCGACGGGCTGCTGTCTCAACTTGATCCTGACGTAGGGTTCCCCACTTCAGAGTTGGGATCGCCTCGAGGGCGGCAGGGCGCGCCGCGCGCCACGGTTGCGCTGCCCGACGGCTGGCTGGCCGATACGTCCGGCGGTAATCTTGATCTGGCGGCGGCGGAGCTTGGCATCTCAGGTGGCTGACGAGCTCACTCCGCGCGCCAAGGCTTGGGCCGACACCATGGCTGGACATCCTGACGGCGATCTGGTGCGCGCCCACGCGGGTTGGCAGGCCAGCCCAGGCCCTGGACCCATCGTGCATCGCGAACTCCGAGAGCAACGCGAACGAGCAACGCTGAGATCAGGCGCCGCCTTTGCCGAGGGAGCGGGAAACCGGGCGATCGCGGAGGAGCCGGATGACGAGCGCACCTGCTTTGAACGCGACCGCGACCGGATCGTGCACTCGACCGCGTTCCGGCGCCTGGCCGGTAAAACCCAGGTCGTGGTTTATCCGACTGATCACCAGCGCACCCGACTGACGCATGCCCTGGAGGTGGCCCAGGTTGCCACATCGATCGCCCGCGGTGTCGGAGTCAATGTCACGCTGGCCGACGCGATCGCTCTAGGGCACGACTGCGGTCATGGGCCGGGCGGACACGCTAGCGAGGACGCTTTCGACGCCTTCATTCCTGAGGGATATGACCACGGTCCTTGGGGGGCCGACGTTGTGCTGCAAGGTCTCAACCTCTGCGCCGAGACTCTGGACGGAATCCGCAACCACTCCTGGTCACGGCCTGCGCCGCTCACCGTCGAAGGCCATATCGTCAGCTGGGCCGATCGGATCGCCTACTGCGCCCACGACCTCGAGGACGCCATCCATGCCGGGATCGTGAGGCCAGATGATCTTCCTGACGAGATCGTCGAGGTGTGCGGACGAACCCGACGGCAGCAGCTGAACACCTTCGTCCGGGCAGTCGTCCGAGCGGTGGAGGAGCACGGCGAGGTCGGAATGCCTCCGAGCGAGGCAGCGGCTCTGGCTGCGCTGCGCGCGTTCAACTATGAACGCATCTATGTACGACCCGCCTCGCTGGCGCAATCTCGCGCGGTCATCGAGCTGCTGCGGGCACTGGTCGAGTGCTACAGCGAACATCCAGAGCTGATGCCAGACGGGCTGGAGGTCGAGGCTCGATCCGTCACTGCGGTACGAGCGGCCGTGACGTACGTGGCGGGGATGACCGACCGATATGCCTTCGATATGGCAATGCGCCACCTTGACTGGCCACCCGAGCGGCTGCCCCGCGGCATTGACCGAGACGCCTAGTTCCCGGCTGACCTAGGAAGGTCACAGCTCAGCCAAACCGCCATAGGACCGGTTCGGATTGTGCTGTAATCGGCCCGTGGGGGAGCGCGTACGCGGCATCAGCCGGTTGTCGTACGCCTGGCGTATCGCCGCAACCCTGCTGGGCATCGGCCTGCTGTTGAACGGTTCATTGCGCATGAGTGATGATGCATGGCCGCTCGGTCCGCTGTCTCAGTACGCGTTTTCCCCAGCCAAGGACGAGACCATCGTGATCACTCGGGTTGAGGGCATGCTGGCTGACGGCCGTCGAATCGACCTGCCGCTCCGCGTCGAAACGGCGGGAATCAGCCGAGCCGAGATCGAAGCGCGTATTCCCCAGATCACTGCTGATCCGTCGCTGCTGCGATCCGTAACTGAGGGATGGACTTCCCGGCACCCGGAGCAGCCGGCGCCAATCCGGGTCTGGCTGGTTCAAGATCAGATCCGGCTCGTCGATGGCCGCGTTGGGCCAAGACGACTGGTCGAGCTCGCAACCTGGGAGTTGCCGTCATGACGACGTTGCGGTCAGTCGGTTCATGGTTCATGCCGCTAGTTCCGGAATCACGCGTGGCGGTGCTGCGTACGGTGCTGTACCTCTTCGTGATCATCGACATCCATCTCTTCGTACGCGACCCCATCCCGCTGAGCAGCCATCCAGAGCTTTACCAGCCGCTGCTGATCGAACGCCTGTTTCGCCTACCTCCGCCCAGTGTGCCGCTTACGATCACGCTTTACCTGATCCTGATGATCGGTTGTCTGGTGGCCGCGGCCAATGTGCTGCCACGCCTGGCCGGCGGTGTGGTGGCGGCAGCCTTTACCTGGTGGACGGCCATCGGCATGAGCTACGGGAAGGTCGACCATGATCATCTAGCACTCGTCGTTGCGTTGTGGGTGCTGCCTACGGTGGGCGTCATAGCCGACCGGTGGCGCAGCGTAGAGCGTTCCGCGCAGGCTGGTTGGGCGCTCAAGTGCATTCAGATCTCAGTCGTCTTCACCTACTTCTTGTCCGCGCTCACCAAAATCCGAAGTGGCGGCTGGAGCATCACCAGCTGGCCGGACAGTTCGATCTTGCTTTGGGCGATTGTCCGCCGGCCCCACGGGCTCGGCCAGTTCCTGTTGCCCTATCCCGAACTGCTGCACGTCATGCAGTGGCTTTCCTTCACTGCCGAACTGACAGCCGTGGTGGTCTTATGGCTCAAAGGTCGAGCTCTGCTTGCCGCGGCGGTGTTCTGGTTGGGATTCCACGTCTTCACTGTGGCGATCTTGTATATCCACTTTGCGCCTACGGCGATCTGCTGGCTCGCCTTTGCGCCGTTAGAGCGCTTTGGTCCCTGGCTGCGCCGGGTCAAAGCCAGGTGGAGGGAGCGCGCAGGCCGGAGATCCGCCCGGCATCCGGTGCCGGTTCTTCGCAATCACCCGGTAGACAGCGGCGGCTAGCGCCCGTATGCCGGGCAGGTTCATCCCACGGCCCGCCAATCCGTACGCGCTACCGCGGAATTTGAGCCACTCGGCAAAGACCGCCGCGCCGCCGTAGATGGTTCCGTCCGTATTGACCCACAGGGCCTCGCGCTGCGTGCGCTCCGCAGTCGTGCCAAGCGCAGCCAGATCGGTGAACTGCCACGGGACCAGTCGGGGATTGGGCCCATCTTTACGGTGTAGGCGCCGGGCCAACCAGTCAGCACTGGACGTGCAGAATGCACAGTCTCCGTCGTAGATGATCCAGGGCACGTCACGAGCCATCTCAATCACCCCCTTGGCGCCGACCCTACGTGCACGTAGCTTGCTTACGGTCTGCACTGGTTGCAACGTATGCAAACCGTCAGAAAGGTGTGCAGACCATCGGACCCTACACAACATATTGACGCTCACTCAGCGGGCGCCGGGCTCCGGCGATCACTTTTTCGCGTGAGCAGTCCGCATCGTCGGCGTCCCGAAATAGACTCCCGTCCGTGGCTGGGCGGATCAATGAGGAAGACATCGCCGCCGTACGCGACCGGGCCCGGATCGAGGAAATAGTCGGCTCCTACGTCACCCTCCGCGCCTCGGGCGGGACCATGAAGGGCCTCTGCCCCTTCCATGACGAGAAGACCCCGAGCTTCCAGGTCACACCGTCTCGTGGGTATTGGTACTGCTTTGGTGCCTGCGCCGAAGGCGGTGACGTGATCGACTTTATGCGCAAGATCGATAACCTCAGCTTTGTCGAGGCAGTCGAGCGGCTCGCAGATCGCGTGGGTATTCAGCTCCGCTACACCGATGACACCGGCGCGCGGCCGGAGCCCGGTGCCCGGATTCGCATGGCGGAGGCACTCCGGCTGGCAGCGCAGTTCTTCGCTGAGCAACTGGGCAGTCCAGATGCCGTCGCGGCTCGGCAGTTCTTGAGTGAACGGGGCTTTGATCGGGAGGCGGCTGAGCGGTTCGACGTCGGTTTCTCACCCCGGGATGGCCGCGCTCTGCTGCAGCATCTGCGCGGTCGCGGCTTCCGAGATACGGAGCTGGTATCGGCCGGACTGGCACGCGAGTCTGGCTGGGACTTCTTCCAGGGTCGCGCCATGTGGCCCATCCGCGACTCCGGACGGCAGGTCGTGGGCTTCGGCGCACGGCGCCTGTTCGAGGACGACCGAATGCCGGCGAAGTACATCAACACTCCGGAAACCCTTCTGTACAAGAAGTCTCATGTGCTCTATGGACTCGAACTTGCTCGCAGTGCGATCAGTAAGAAGAGCCAGGCGGTGGTGGTCGAGGGCTACACCGATGTAATGGCGGCGCACTTGTCCGGGGTCGACACAGCGGTCGCTTCGTGTGGTACCGCCTTCGGTGATGATCATGCTCGATTGCTGCGTCGATTGATGGGCAATCATGACGCCTTCCACGGTGAGGTGATCTTCACATTCGATGGAGATGAAGCGGGTCAGGCGGCCGCGCTGAAAGTTTTCGCGGGTGACCAGAACTTCGTGACGCAGACATATGTGGCGATTGAGCCGACCGGTCTCGACCCTTGCGACCTGAGATTGCAGCGCGGAGAGGCCGCCGTCCGCGAGCTGGTCGCCCGACGGGTGCCGCTGTACCGGTTCGTGATGAACAACGTGCTCAAACAACATGACCTTGATCGTGCCGACGGTCGGCTTGCGGCGCTGCGGTCGGCCGCCCCGCTCGTGGCGAGCATCAGGGACAATGCGCTGGTCTCTGGTTACGCCCGCGAGCTGGCCGGTTTGCTCGGCATGGACGTCGAGGAGGTGCGAGCGGAGGTGATGCGGGCCGCGGCCAGATCTGGCCGCCGGCCGGCCATGGGCAGGCCGACAACTGCTGATGCCCGGGCCGAGATTTCCCCGGAGGCCGCTCCGCCGCTTCCCTTGCTGCCCAGTCCACACGATCGACTGCTCGCTACCGAGCGACAGACCGCCAAGCTGCTAATCCAGAACCCCGATCTGTTTCCCGACGCCTGGGACGGGCTGACCACAACTGATTTCACTCATCCGGCGTACGCGGCTGTCTTCGCGGCGGTCGAGAAGGCCACGGTCGAGCTGGGCGGCGCCAGGGCGACTGCAGATACCGACTGGGTGCATCGGGTGTCGGAGGCGTGCGAGACGGATGAGATCCGCTCACTGGTCGCGTCGCTCGCCGTCGAGCCGCCGCCTGTACACGGCGAGGTCACGGTTCGCTATGTGATCGCGAATTCAGCAGCGCTACAGCTGCTCACGGTGATGCGTACCATCGCGGCGCTGAAGTCAAAGTTGCAGCGTACGAACCCTGTAGAGGCGCAGCACAAGTACAACCAGATGTTCTCAGAGCTGGTGGTGCTGGAAGCTCGCCGTAAAGCTCTGCATACCCGCAGTATCGGCGCAGAGGACTGAGTATGCCGGCTGAGCTGGTCGAAGCCGCCGCCGGTGCGCTTTGCACAAGCTGAAGGCAAAGGACTTATCCACAGATTTGTCGTAAGTAGGTGTTGCGAGCGGCATCGGCGGCCTCACAGTGTGGGCATGACCGAGGCTTACGACGATGTCCCTACTGAAGCGCAGCTAACCCATGCCCAGGTTGTCGAGCTGCAGCGGGCGATCGAGGCGGGCCTGCTGGCACGAGAGGCGCGACAATCGGGCGCCGGTTTCGCTGATGCGACAGATGTGGAATTGAGACTGCTCGAAGACCAGGGAGCCGCGGCTCGGCAGCGATTCATCCAAGCGAACCTAGGTCTTGTCGGGATGGTCAGTCGACAGTTTGCAACGCGTTGCCGACTTCCAAATGCCGAACTCTTTCAGGAAGGATGTGTGGGTCTTCCTGCTTGTCAACTACCTACCGGTAGCTCCCGGTGCACGAGCCTGAGTGCCAACTCGTCAATCATGTTGCGCTCGTACAGCTCGATAGTGTCGATACTGAGCCCATGGATGCCTGCAATGCGCTCACGGCGCCGAGTGAGGGTGTCCGGCGCGGGCATATCAATGGCGTAGGCGTTGCGCAGAGCCATGGCATGCACCTCCTCACCGAGCATGCGCACCATCCCGGCTAGCCGCTCATAGGCGACCCTGAGCGGGAGGTCGCCCAATACTTCCATGACGTACTGGCACTCCGAGCTTGGCGAACGTGAGACCCCGGCCCCGCCGGATGTACTTCAGGTTGTCCCGAAGTCTCCAACTCCACCGTTCGCTTCCCTGTCTGCCTTATTACTGCCCCAAAAAGCCGCTTCTGGGTTCCTCAGCGCGACGAAAGGCTTGTCTCACCAGCAATAAGGGGTCAACTCCACGGAATATCCCTTTTTTGGATGTGAGGTGCAGGTGAGCTCGGTGCTGCCAAGTAGGATCCGCAAACAAGGAGCGACGACCATGACTGACCAGGAAGGGGAGACGACCGGCACACCCACGACGCGGACCACGGCGGACCCCAGGCCCGCAGCGATCGCGATGATGGTCGGAAACGTGATCGGCGCCGTCGGGCTTATCTTGGGTTTCGTCCGGTTGGGCGCTGGGGGCGCCGAGGCGATCAAGCCGGTGGCCCTGCTTGCCGTCGGCATACTCGGCGTCGTCTCGTTCGTGCGGCACTCGATCCTGCACGCCTCGGACGCGGCACGGATGAAGTGGGACCTCGGCGGCCGCACTGACAACTTCCAGATCGAGGTCGGCCTGGCCAACCTTGCCTGGGGAGTTGTCGCGATCGCCTCGGTGCTGCTCGACTGGGGCACGTACGCGCAAGCCGCCCTGACCCTGGTATTTGGCCTTTACCTGCTCTTCGCGGCCTCGATCCACCTGCGGATCTTTTTGTCGGGGCCGTTGGCCGAGCGCCGTTCGGTCGCGCAGGTTCTACCGATCACGATAATGAGCCTGCTGACGCTGTTCTTCGCGTTCGTGGGCCTCGCGGCAGCCTGATTCGTTCTGCGGCGCGGCCTTCTGGTGGCCGTGGATTCGTGATCATCCAGTCATCAGGGATGTGCGGCTGACAGTGTCGTAGCGGCGAGGATATGCCGGCGCTCATGTGGGGGCAGCGGCGGGCATCGGAACCTTCCTGAAGTCGCTGCTCGTCGTCTTCGGCGCGCTGATACTCACAAATGTCCGGCTCGAATCTGGCTACGGCCGACATCTCCCCGACAGTACCGGCTCGTGTGTCAGGCGGTCGGCTGGCCGCCATCCGGGCCGTGGTGCCACCGCGCCATCTGGACGGCGCCACTCGCCTCGATGTGGTGGGCGCGGTGACCGTCACCGCCGCCACCGGCTCGTCATCTACGGCATGCTCAACGCCGGTGAGGAGGGCTGGACGGATCTCGGCGCGCTCCTGCCCAGCGGGGCCGCCGCGTCCTGTACGGGGTGTTCGTGCTCGTCGAGCGCACCGTACCGGCTGCCCTGATGCGCCTGAACCTGCTGGCGCGCTGTCCGATCGCGGCCGGCGGCGCCTTTCTGATGCTCGTCGCGGCCGGCCTGCTCATCGCGGGGCTGTTCCTTGGTTCGCAGTACCTGCAGCACCTTCGCGGCCTCAGCGCGCTGGAGACCGGCTTGTTCGCTCGGCCTGGTACCGTCCGGAATGCCACAAGTAGTGAGAACCGTGTTCACCGTCATCGGTTCAACGGAATGCTGGTCTCGATGCCGTACTCGCACTCGGGCCTGATGTCTTGGCTTAACCCCGGTCTTTCATGACACATTCTGATTTCAGTTGTTGTTGATCTTGGGATT
>JAICEV010000165.1 GCA_025923975.1 Propionibacteriaceae bacterium | reverse complement strand
AGCACTTCACCGGCGATCACGATGCAAGGAGTGAGAGCGGCTGCCGCCGCCTCGGCCATCGCAACGACGACGCCCCCACCCCGGCTCGCGAAGTCGAAGACCGAGCATCCGGTCACAATGAGGTCGACGCCGCGGAGCCCAAGCTGACCGGCGGGCGAGGCAAGAGCAAGAGCCGGACCGGTACTCAACCGGCCACCCAGCGCAAGCACCCCGAACCCGACGCCACCGCAGGCTCCTGAGCCAGGCGCTCCGGCGTGGGTTGGAGAAGCTAGCCGTGCGAAGCGTTCCAGAGTCGCGTCGGTCCAGAGCATTTGCTCTGGCTCGACGTTCGCCTCCCGGCCAGCACGAGACGTGATGCCGCGTAAGCCCAACAGCGGCTCGCTGAGCTGTGCAGCGGGCACAACGCCGACCAGGTCGGCGTCGCCTAAAGCCGCCCGGGCCGGGGCGAAGTCGATCTGATTAAGACCTTCGAGCCCTGCGACACCTTGATCGAGTGGCCGATCTGCAGTGGCACCCAGCGCCGCAAGCAGGCCCGCACCGCCGTCATGGACCCAGAGTCCGGCCAGATCGACCAGCATCTGGTGTGGCGCCCTCTTGCCGAGAAGACTCGCGATTGCCTCGCCGATCGGTCGTGACGACTGCTGATATGGAATCCCAGCACCGCGATTCGGTCCACGAACCTGCACGACTCCGGTGTCTGGTTTGTGTCCAGTCATCACGGTGACGCCGTTAATCGTCCGGGATGAGATCGTAAGACCGGCCAAATCGGCGTAGGCAGCGGCGAAGCCATCGCCTGCGTCTCCGATTGGGAGCACTGAGACCTCGGCGACCGATGACCAGCCGGACGCGATGACCTCACCGGCCTGACGCGAGGACAGAGCGCCGATCGAATCAGTGGCGATCAAAACCCGCATACTTCGGCTTCTCCCTTCTCGTCGGCGGCGGCGGCTGCCATCGTAGAGAGCCAGGCCAGGGTTGCCGCTGCCGTTGGAGCATTCCGCCGTCGCCCGCGCGCTGGGTACATTTGGTGCCGTGACGAGCACCCCCACGTCTCCTCCACTCAGCTCCGGGACACCGCTGTCATTGTTCGTTCTCGGGCGGCAGTCAGACCCGCGATCCGAGCGCGGTGTCGAATGCCCGGGCGATCTGCCGCCGGCTTCTGATCCAGCCCTGGTGGAACGGGCCAGGCGGGCCAAGGCCGCCTTGGGCGACCGCCTGTTCATACTTGGTCATCACTACCAGCGGGACGAGGTCATCCAATTTGCCGATGTCACCGGCGACTCCTTCAAGCTCGCCCGCGAAGCCGCAGCACGGCCGAACGCCGAGTTCATCGTGTTCTGTGGCGTGCACTTTATGGCCGAGTCGGCTGACATCCTGACCGCCCCGGAACAGAAAGTAATCTTGCCTGACCTGGCCGCCGGTTGCTCGATGGCCGACATGGCCCGGCTCGCCCAGGTGGAGGACGCCTGGGACGTACTCGCCGATGCGGGCGTAGCCGATGTCACCGTGCCAGTGACGTACATGAACTCCTCGGCCGATATCAAAGCCTTCTGCGGCAAGCACGACGGTGTCGTCTGTACCTCATCCAATGCCAAGGCAGTGCTCAAGTGGGCGTTGAACCGAGGCGAGAAGGTGCTCTTCTTCCCCGATCAGCATCTCGGTCGCAACACCGCCGTGCTGCAGATGGGGATGAGTTTGGACGATTGCGTGGTCTATGACCCCCATAAGTACAACGGCGGACTCACTGCCGAAGAACTGCAGGCGGCGACAATGATCTTGTGGAAAGGTCATTGCTCGGTACACGGACGGTTCACCCATGAAGCCGTGGACGAGGTCCGCGCACGGATCCCCGGTGTCAATGTGCTGGTGCACCCGGAGTGCCAGCACGAGGTGGTGCTGAAGTCGGACCTGATCGGCTCGACCGAGTTCATCATCAAGACCATCCAGCAGGCTGAGCCCGGGTCGAAATGGGCGATCGGCACAGAGCTCAACCTGGTCAAGCGCCTCGCCAATGATCATCCCGATCTCGAGATCACCTTCCTCGAACAGCACGTCTGCTACTGCGCCACCATGAACCGGATCGACCTGCCGCATCTGGTGTGGGCATTGGAGAATCTGGCCCAGGGCCACGTCGTCAACCAGATCACTGTCGATCCGGAGACTGAGCACTACGCCAAGGCCGCACTGCAGCGGATGCTCGACCTGCCGGGCGAGACTGCCCGCGACTGACCAAACAGCCCTCTCCCTCGTTGCGAAATTCCGACCAATGCGGAGTTTTCGACCCTTGCAGCGGCTTCTGCAGCTGAATATCCGACCAATGCGGAGTTTTCGACTGAAGCCAGGGGTGGCCGATACCAAGAGTCGGCTTGAAAGAGCGGGAAGCAGTGACTATCCCGCCGATGAGTTAGGCGTCTCGCAACGGTCTATTCACCATGACTGAATTCAAGACGTTGCTCAAAGATCTGGTTCTGGTCGAGTCTCCGCGTTGGCACGGTGAGCGGCTTGTCTTTGCTGACTGGGGTGCTGGCGAGATCATCGCTGTCGACCTGGACGGCAAGCACGAGATAATCACCCGCATCGACGCGATGCCGTTCTGCCTTGATCGGCTGCCCGACGGACAAATGGTCGTCGTCGCCGGTGAGCAGCTGCTGGTCCGTTCTCCTGGCGGGACGTTGAGCCCCTACGCCGAGTTGGGAGCGCTCTCCACCAATCCATGGAATGACATCGTGTCCGACGGTCGCGGCAACACGTACGTGAACAACATCGGCTTTGACTTTCCGGACGGTGACTTCGCTCCGGGATTCATCGCTCTAGTCAGCCCGGACGGGAAGGCTCGTCAAGTTGCCGAGGGCCTCGCCTTCCCGAATGGCATGGCGATAACGCCCGATAACTCGACGCTGATAGTCGCAGAGTCGTGGGGCGGCGTGCTTACCGCGTACGACATCGCCCCAGATGGTGATCTTTCGAATCGTCGCGTGTGGGCCGATCTTGATGGGGCTGCACCCGACGGGATCTGCATCGACGCCGAAGGTGTGGTGTGGTTCGCAGAGGTGCCCGGCCGCCGGTGCGTTCGGGTAGCCGAAGGTGGTGAAGTGTTGCAGACCATTGCTTGCGAATTGGGCTGCTTCGCGTGCATGCTGGGCGGCCCAGACGGAACGACCCTGTTCGTAACAGCAGCTGCCTGGCCAGACGCTATGACGCCTGGCTCGCGTACGGGCCAAATCCTCAAGGCGGAGGTTTCGGTCCCGCACGCCGGCTGGCCGGCTTAGAGCCGCGAGCGTCGGCAATCCCGCGCCGCCGTGCCGAGGACTCAGTGAGACGAGGCGCTTTTCCTCGGCGAGCGAGGACGAAGTAGGCGGCTTCCAAGCGCGATGCGCGAGCGGCTCCAAAAAGAGCCGGCCTAACCGGGAATGAGACCCTCTTCGGACTCACTTAGCAGCTGCTGTACCTCTTCCACCGTTGAATCGCCAGCCGGCAAGATCAAATCTGAGTCTTCTAGTTCGTCGTCCGGCACCCGGGTCCCCGTGGTGCGGATCCGGTCCAGCAGCGTGTGCAGTGCCTTCGTCAGCTGTTCTTGATCACCAGCAGTTACGGCGTGTTCCACGGCATCATCGAAGGAGTTGAGCCCGCGTACGGCGTCGTCGGTCAGGTGCCATTGACCCTCATTGAGGATGCGAACGATCATCGCAGGTCACCTTGCGGCTGTGCCGGGGGCGCCTGCTGACCTTGGCTCGGAGGGGCCTGGTAATCCTGCGGAGACTGCGCGTCCAGGCTTGGTGGCCCAGCCTGAGTCGGTGCAGCCTGAGTCGGGGGCTGACCCTGAGCTGGACCTTGCTGACCCTCGATCGCCTGAGGTGCCGCCGATGGACCAGCGCCCAGCGCTGCCTTCATCCGAGCGAGCTCGTTCTCCACATCAGAGGTGGACGCTAGCTGTTCCAGTTCGAGTGTGATGTCGTCCTTGGCCGTTCCTGTGGGATCGTCCAAAGCACCACTGGCCAGGAGCTCATCGATGGCACCGGCACGGGCCTGCATCTGCGCTGTTTTGTCCTCGGCCCGCTGGATCGCCAGGCCGACGTCGCCCATCTCCTCACTGATTCCGGAGAACGCCTCATTGATTCGGGTCTGCGCCTCAGCGGCGGAGTAGGTCGCCTTGATGGTTTCTTTCTTGGTCCGGAAGGCATCGACCTTCGCCTGCAGTCGTTGGCTGGCTCGAGTGAGCTTCTCCTCTTCCGCCTGAAGCTGGGCATGCTGAACCTGGAGGTCGCTGAGCTGCTGCTGTAGGCCGGAACGCCGTGTCAATGCCTCACGCGCCAGATCCTCGCGACCGACTTCAAGCGCCTTTTGGGCCTGATTGGTCAGCTTGTCCGCCTGAGTATTGAGCTGATTGGCCTGGAGTTCGACCCGCTTACGGCTGGTTGCCACATCCGCAACCCCCCGGCGGACCTTCTGCAGCAGCTCGAGCTGGCGCTGGTAGGAATAGTCGAGGGTTTGGCGGGGATCTTCGAGCTTGTCCAATGCCTTGTCGGTCTTGGCGCGAAAGATCATCGAGATCCGCTGAAAAATGCCGCTCATGAGATGTCAGCTGGTCCTTCCAGACTCCGGTTCGGCGCGGCGAGGGCCGCTCACAGGCTTCCACCGTATCTCTGCTGGGAAACCGAACACAGCGAGGGAGGAGGGTAGTTTCGTCTTTGGGGTGATCCCCTGAAACAATCCAGGGCCAGATCGCCGAACCCCTGCCGTGCAACAGCGGCACCACAAGCAACGAGAGGGACCTGTGGCACTCTTCCGCCGCAACAAGCAGCACGTTACGCCGGAGCCCGAACCGCCGACGACGACGCTCGATCGTGGCCCGACTGGCAAGAAGGATCGTCCGACGCCGACTCGCAAGGAGGCTGAGGCAGCTCGCCGTCAGCGCATGACTACGACGCTGAGCAAGAAGGAAGCCCGGGCTGCCGCCAGCCGGCAGTCGCGGCTCGCGCGTATGAAGACGATCAGCGCACGAGAAGCCGCGCCCGAAAAGGTGCTGATGCGTGACTACATCGACGCCCGCTTCAACTTGGGCGAGTTCCTGCTCCCCGCAGTAGTGGTGATCTTGCTGGTGAGCGTGGTCGGCAGCTACTGGCGGACGCTAACGCTGATCAGCACCTTGGTGATGTATATGTTCATCGTTGGAGTGTTCGTTGACGGCTATTTGATGTGGCGCGGCTTCAAAAAGGTGCTGGCCTCCCGGCTGCCCAAATCCTCACCTAAAGGCTTGTTGATGTACGGGATGGCGCGCAGCACCCAGATTCGGCGGTTCCGGAGGCCGCTCCCTCGAATCAAGCGCGGCGAGGCGTACTAGGCGGTTCCCCATGGTCAATAAGGTGGTGCGATGAGCTGGCGCTGGGTACCTGACCGCAGGCCCGGCCCCAGTCGTTCCAATGCGGATCCGCCCACGATCAGCCGCACCTTCCAGACCCAGGGTGAGGCGGAGACGTGGCTGGGCGAGTTCTATCCGAGCCTGATATCAGCCGGTGTCCGGGCTGTAAGTCTGTACGAGGCTGACCGACTGGTGTACGGCCCGATGTCACTGGAGCCGGACGTCTAGAAGGTGGCCGCGCTATGACGCCGGTTCGCCCTCGGGCGACTGCAGGAGAGCCTCGTCCAATGCGGAAACTGGCCACGAACAACATGCAAATCGGCGATTTGGATGTTGTTGCTGACCGGTTTCCAGAGGGGGTAGGGCTGTTTCAGCGAAGGAGCCGGCACCAGCGAACCGATGTCAGAGCGCAGTGTACTGGGCGCCCGCTAAGGTCGGCTGGTGCCGACCCCGGACTACATCGCCAGGATCCGACGCGTTTACGGACAGGGCAGGTTGCTGCTGCCCGGGGTCTCCGCGGTAGTGCTGCGACGTGACCTCGAGGCGGGCCAAGTGCATCTGTTGTTGACGAGGCGCAGCGACACGGGACGGTGGAGCCTCCCAGCTGGGATTGTGGAACCGTTCGAGCAGCCCGCCGCGGCTGCTCTCCGGGAGTTGCTGGAAGAGACCCGGATTACGGCCGAGGCCGAGCGGCTCGCACTACTCACCACAGACCCTGACGTGGTGTATCCGAACGGTGACTGCTGCCAGTTCGTATCCATGTGCTTCCGCTGTCGCTACGTCTCCGGCGAGGCGCAAGTCGGCGACGAGGAGTCAACCGAGGTCGCATGGTTTCGTGCTGACGACTTGCCGGACGATGTCAGCGACATCCAACGACGCCGTATCCATTGCGCGCTACAGGATCGTGAGGACTGCGTATTTGATGTTTAGAGGTGTGGTCTCACGCTTCTCGGACGCCGGGAGTTACGAACGGCGGCTTGGTGATCACAAAAGGCTCCTGGCGGCTCCTGATGTCCACCGTCACAACGTCATCGTCTTGAAGGCCGGCCTCGATCAGCGCAAGGGCGATCCCGATCTTGAGGGTCGGCGAGAAGGTGCCCGAGGTTACGGTGCCGACCTCGCGGCCGTCAGGGAGGCGTACCACCATTCCCGGTCGTGGAATACCGCGTCCGGCAGCCCGCAATCCTCGTAATAGGCGACGTGGACCGGCTTCCTTCTCGGCGCGAAGCGCATCAGCTCCAAAGAATGATTGCTTTTTCCAACCTACCGCCCAGCCGAGCCTTGCCTGTACCGGTGTGATCGCCGGTGAGATGTCTTGACCATGCAGCGCGTAGCCCATCTCGGTCCGCAGGGTGTCCCGTGCTCCGAGTCCAGCAGGTTGCAGCCCGTAAGGCTCGCCAGCGGCTAGTACGGCGTCCCATACCGCCGTGGCGGCGGTCACCGGGACCACCAACTCGTAGCCGCGCTCTCCGGTGTAGCCAGTTCGGCAGACGGTCACCGGGGTTCCCCGGTCGTCGACGCTGACGAAGGTCATGTAGTCATGGCCCGCCGGAAAGCCGGCTCCGGACACCACCTCATCGGAGAGTGTGCCTTGAACAGCCAGTACGGCAAAGTCGCGATGCCGATTGGTCACCGAGACACCATCGGGTGCGGCCTCGGCGAGCAGCGCCACCACCCGCGCGCAGTTCGCCGCATTGGGAATCAGAAAGACCTCGTCCGGCGATTTGAGATAGGCGATCATGTCGTCGACTACACCGCCGTTCGGGTAACAGAGCAACGTGTACTGTGCCTGACCCGGTCCGATCTTGCCGAGGTCGGCAGTCAGACACCGGTTGACGAAATCCGCCGCGCCCGGTCCGGTAACAGCGGCCTTGCCGAGATGACTGACATCAAAGATCCCGACGGCGTTCCGGACGGCGGCGTGCTCAGCGAGCACCCCGGCACCCGCGTACTCCAACGGCATAGACCAGCCGCTGAACGGCGCGAACTTGGCGCCAGCGGCAACATGTCGCTGATGCAACGGCGAATTCAGCAGCGCACCCGGCTCGGCACGTTCTGCGCTCATCGCTCCTCCGATCACCAGCGGTCGCCCCGATCAGGATCGACCATGGTTCCAACCGACTAACCTGTT
>JAICEV010000164.1 GCA_025923975.1 Propionibacteriaceae bacterium | reverse complement strand
TGTGCAGCCGACAGGCGCTCCGGCGCGGCGGCGCAGGTAGCGGCGGCGATCGAGCCGGGTGCATTGACCGGAACGATCACCGTGAAGGGTCTTACGGTTTCACCGAGTGGCAGCCGCTGGAGCCCCCCTCGCCGTCTTAGGGGCGGCATCACTGGCCACCGCCACCATTGGGAATCCGCTTCAGCAGCACGGCATTGATTTCGTTCAAATCGGATTTCGGGCCGAGGCGATAGGCAGAAATTCTGCCTGGGCGATGTAACGCCTCAGCGTTTTGACTGCGATGTGCTTCTGCTCAGAAGCCGTCTTCAGTCTTGCTAAGAGTTGTGCCACGGTGGCCTTCCTATGTGTGAATTGGAAGAATTCCCCCCAGAGACCAGAGCACGCCAAAGCGTCTCCCATTCTCAAACCAAGAAGCCGATTGCACGGAATGGACAGATGGCCATATGCCCAGGGACTACTTCGGCGAGCACGTCGCCGCGCGCTACGACGAGACGTCGGCCGACATGTTCGAGGCTGCCGAAGTGGAGCCGGTTGTCAACTTCCTCGCCGAGCTGGCCACGGATGGGTCGGCTCTCGAGCTCGGGATCGGCACCGGCCGCATCGCCTTACCGCTCTCGCAACGCGGCATCCGCGTACATGGCATTGATCTGTCCGAGGCGATGGTGGCGAGGTTGCAGGCGAAACCAGGCGCGGAACAGATCGGTGTGACGGTCGGCGACTTCGCCACGACGACCGTTGAGGGTCGTTTTTCCGTTGCCTATCTGGTCTTCAACACGATCATGAACCTGACGACGCAGGACGAGCAGGTCGCCTGTTTCCACAACGTCGCCTCGCACTTGCAGCCAGGTGGGTGTTTCGTCGTCGAGGTATCGATACCGGATCTCCAGCGGCTGCCACCCGGTGAAACCGTGAGACCGTTCACGGTGAGCGCCACGCGGCTGGGCTTCGACGAATACGACGTCGCGGCGCAGGGATTGATCTCCCACCATTACTGGATCGACGACGGCAAGCTCGAAACGGTCTCGATGCCATTTCGCTATGTATGGCCAGCAGAGCTCGACCTGATGGCACGGCTCGCGGGGATGTCGCTACGGGAGCGCTGGAGCGATTGGAAACGCGAGCCATTCACCAGCGACAGCAGGGAGCATGTCTCTGTCTGGGAGAAGACAACGCCACAGGCCATGAAGTAGTTCGTGGATAGGGCGAGCGGTACACCCCAGCTGATTCAGATCGGGCTGAGCTGTCGCTCGGTCGCCGTAGCGAGCCGGTCCAGCAACCGGTCAAAAACGTGTGCCCGGTCAAACTGAAGGGCCTGCTCACGAGCCCGTTCGGCCATAGTCATCCGCTCCTCGTCAGGCATGGTGACGGCCAGATTGAGAGCGGCGGCGATCGAGCTGGGCGCATTGACCGGAACGATCATCGCCGTGTCGCCAACAGCTTCGCCGATTCCGCCGGTACTGGTGGTGATCACCGGACCGCCGCCCGCCAGCATCTTCTCAACGAGTGCTATCCCGAAGGTCTCTACGAATTCTGGCCGCGGTTTGCTTGGTAGCACGAAGGCTGCGCAGCCCGCCATCAGATGCGGCTTCTCGTCGTCGTCGACATCACGGAGGAACCTGATCCGGTCCGCCGCCGAGGAGGCCGCGGCGAGCTCGTGTAGCTGCGGCGCCTCAGGCCCATTGCCTGCGATCACCAACGTACGGTCATGGCAGGCTGCGCTTGCGGTAAACCCACCGATCAGGTCGTCCACTCCCTTGGCGTGAGCCAACCTGGAGAGGAAGAGCACGTACCGATCACGCCGCAGCCCGCGCCTCTGCAGCACCGCGGCGGTTCCTTCGCGACAGACGTTGAGATAGTCCGCAGTGTTGATCGCTGGGTAGGAGATGGCGACACGTTGCCGGCATCGCTCGCCAAAGCACGTGCCATGCCGAGCGTCGATCTCCCCCGCCGAGGAGATGATCAACTCCTTGGTGTATTCCGATACGGCGACCGGGAGATCGCTGTCGAGATAGGCGGACAATACCTGCGCCGCAGCGCCGAAGCGCCTGTCGGCTGCACATGAGCGGACTACGTTCGTGACGTCGGAGCCGACGGCTTCGGCGATGGTCTTGACGTTGACCGGCAAACCGGTTGAGCGCGCAACCCTGAGCGCCTCCGAAACGGCGACTGTGTGCGGGCTGAGATATAACGACATGCAGACCGTCGGAATCCCGTCGGTAAAGAGTTCCACGAGACGGCCCGTCATTCCCGCGACGTAACGGCCGTCCGGCACCTTGTAATCGCCGACCGGTTCTGGGCGTTCCACCTCGATGCCCTTGCTGTATGGCAGCACGCCGTCGAGCGGCTTCAACGGCAGACCGGACCTGCCGAGTAGGTCCAACGGCCAGCTGATGATCCGTACCTCGCTGAAGTCGCGTTGCAGCGCTACCTCCGCCAGGTTCCGCGCCTCACCGGAGTGCCCGCAGATCACGGGGTCGGCTCGAACGACGATGACAAGTCGACGCTGAAATCGCGTGTTGCCGGGTGCCTTGCTGTTCAACGCTGCGATCATCGGATCCCCCGTGGTTCTGATCATCTGTGCGGATCTGTGGTGTTGGATCGAGCTGTTTTGGCCGCAGTGGCCGGTGGAGACGTCGCATCCGGCTGCGAGGCGGATGGGGGTCGAGTAGTTGTACCCCATGCAGACGGCATTGGTCCAAGCTGCAACTCAAGATGGCCGCCACCGTGCAACTCGCGAGCAGTCAGCCAGGTTCGGTCCAAGAGCTCGCCGTTGAAGATCGCGTTCTGCACGTACTGCACGGGACCGCCTGCCGACGGTTCGACAAAACCAGATGCATCGATCAGCAGATCCTTCTCGGCGAACGCGATGCGGGATTCGGCGAAGGATGGCGCGTTGATCAGATAAAGGCTCTGCCCTGCGATGGGAAAGAGCCCGAGCGAGGCCCAGACGTACCAGGAGCTCAAGGCGCCTGAGTCGTCATTGCCTGGTAGCCCACCTCGGCCGAGACCGAACATGTTGTTCACAGCCGCGTGCACTACTTCGGCGGTACGGTCCGGCCGTCCGGCGTAGTGGTAGGCCCAGGGCGCTTCCATGTCGGGTTCGTTGTTGAGCCCTTCGAAGCGGTTGAGCGCATATCCGGCGGCAAGATCAGCGGCGCTCGGAAGTTCCCCCAGCTGCTTGGCCGCGTCGGCGCCGTAGCCGAAGAACCTGTCCAGGAGCCCGATGAAGCGGTCTTCGCCTCCAGCCAGACCGATGCGCGCCTGCATGTCGTGCAGCACCCGGAACGAGTAGTTCCACTTGCCGCCCTCGTAATACGTCGAATCGACAAGCAGGCCGTCGACGGGGTTGAAGGCGTTGACCCACTGGCTCGCCAGACCCTCGAACTGCGCAGCCAGTTGGTTGTCTCCGACGTAGCGGGCCACCGTGGCGGTGCACTGGTAACCCAGAGCGAGGTCAAGAGTGTGCGTGATCGGCTCAGCCAGCCCGCGTATCAGGTAGTCCTCGCCGTAGCTTCGGCGCAGGTCGGTGTCCATATGGCACAGTGCCCAGTCCCAGTCGACGCCAGGCATTCCGAGCTGACAGAGATCGGCCAGAAAGGTGTGAGCAAGAGCGCTGCCTTGGCGGAAAAACCGGTCTGCACCCTTGGCCATCCGGTAGCCGATCGGAAGGTTGCCCTCTTCTTCGCAGATGGTCAGCAGCGCGTTGGCCAACTCCACGGCCCGCGACGGAAACAGTGCAGTGATCAGCGGCAACTGGGTGCGGTAGATGTCCCACATCGTGCAGATGTCGAACACGAAAGGCCCGTCGGTCGGCCACATTGGGCTTTCCCCTGGCGCGAAGCACGGCTTGATCAGCGAGCGATACAGAGCAGTGGAGAAGATCGTTTGCCGGGCGCCCGAGGAGGTCTCGATTTTGATCTTGTTGAGGTGTTGGCGCCATACTGTCGAGGTTTCCGAGCGGCGGACGTCGAAGGCCACCGTGCCCGACCCGCAGTCTTTATGAAGGTTGTGTCTAGCCTGCCTGACCCCGCGAAGTGAAAAACCGAATCGCAGCTCCAGAACCTGGCCGGGTTCTGTCGGCCCGCGCCACATCAACCCGAAGGGCCGCAGCGTGGTCGGGCGGATTCGGTCGAAGTCGAGCCGGGTCCCGCCCGGCATCAGCCGCCGGTCATACCACAGCAGTTGGCGCAGGTCACCAGCGTCGCACTCCAGGTGCACCGCCAGCGGCGCCCCCTCCACCACGATCTCGGCCTGTGCGACGCCTGGTTCAAGAGCTTCGATGTGTGCCCGAAGTGGCACCGTCGCGCCGTATGGAATGGCCAGCCCGCCCATTGAGAAGTCGATCACTAACCGCGCATCCCTGTGTGCCGGAAACGTATAGCGGTGTACGGCGCTCTTGGGTCCGACGGTGAGCTCACAACCGATGCCCGAGCTGAGTGTCGTGGCGTAGTAGCCCGGCTCAGCACGCTCGTCGTGAAGTTCCCAGGTGTTGCCGAGGCTGTCGAGTGGCTCCAGCATGGGCGTAACCCGGAAATAGTTGTAGTACTTGCGGATCGCTCCGGTGCCCGACTGCTGGAAGTGGGTGAAACCAGAGGCGATCTGGGCATCGTAGAGCCGGGAGGGCACTCCTTCGGTGTTGAGCTGATAGAGCCCGTAACCGGTGGGATAGGCACCGGAGTACGGGCATACCGAGACCATGCCGAATGGGTACGTCGCACCAGGATGGGTATTGCCGACCTGCGGTTTGGGCCACCACCAAGTTTCAGCCAAACCCTCGGGTGTGGGGAGATCTGTTATCGAGCTGCCGATGAACGGATCTACATACTCGATCATGGTCAGCCTCCTGGAGCGGGGGGCGCTTCCCCGACGGTAGGTGCCTTGCGTTTCAAACAGGTTCCGCTGGCATGACAGTTTCATGGAACCGCGGCCAGGGGTACCCGGGATTGGCCGTTTCGGTGGGCGTTAGCTTGTCGGCCTGTTGCCCGCGTACGGTTTGCGGGCCGGAACTTCTACGCTGAGGACGATAACCTTGTGCGCTGACTCCATCCCAGCCGGGGATGGCGCAGCAAATATGTCTGGAGAAGAAGTTCGTGACCTCGACCAGCCGACTCGACAACGTCATCAGCCTGTGCAAGCGCCGTGGCTTCGTCTTTCCCGCGGGAGAGATCTACGGCGGTACGCGCTCGGCGTGGGACTACGGCCCGCTTGGCGTCGAGCTCAAGGAGAACGTCAAGAAGCAGTGGTGGCGCTCGGTAGTCACCCAGCGAGAGGACATCGTCGGCCTTGATTCCTCGGTGATCTTGCCGCGCCGCGTCTGGGTGGCCTCGGGGCATGTCACTGCGTTCAACGACCCGCTGACCGAGTGTCTGTCGTGTCACCGGCGCTTCCGAGCTGATCATCTGGAGGAGGACTTCGAGGCACGGAAGGGCCGCAAGCCGACGGGTTTGGAGGAGATCGCCTGTCCTCATTGCGGCACGCGCGGCCAGTGGACCGAGCCGCGAGATTTCAACATGATGCTCAAGACCTACCTGGGCGCCGTTGAGGATGAGTCCGGCTTGCACTATCTGCGGCCAGAGACTGCGCAGGGCATTTTTGTGAACTTCGCCAACGTTGTTCAGGTGACTCGGAAGAAGCCGCCCTTCGGCATCGGACAAATGGGCAAATCCTTCCGCAACGAGATCACCCCGGGCAACTTCATCTTCCGTACCCGCGAGTTCGAGCAGATGGAGATGGAGTTCTTCGTTAAGCCCGGAACCGACGAGGAGTGGCATCAGTACTGGATCGACGAGCGCACTCGTTGGTACACCGACCTGGGCCTGGTACCTGAGAACCTGCGGCACTTCGAACATCCCAAGGAGAAGCTCTCGCACTATTCGAAGCGGACCGTTGATATCGAGTATCGATTTGGGTTCCCCGCCGGCGAATGGGGTGAGCTCGAGGGGATTGCCAATAGGACCGACTTCGATCTTTCCACCCACACCGAGCACTCCGGTGTCGATCTGTCGTACTTCGACCCAACGACCGGCGAGCGGTATGTGCCCTACGTCATCGAGCCGGCTGCTGGCCCGAACCGCGCGATGATGGCGTTCCTGGTCGACGCGTACGACGAGGATGAGGCTCCCAACACCAAAGGCGGTGTCGACAAGCGTACGGTGCTTCGGCTCGACCCTCGGCTCGCGCCGGTGAAAGTGGCGGTGTTGCCGCTGTCGCGCAATGAGGCCTTGTCGCCCCGGGCCCGGGATCTGGCAAGCCGGCTCCGGCAGTTGTGGAACGTGGAGTTCGACGACGCCCAAGCCATCGGCCGTCGCTACCGCCGGCAAGATGAGATCGGTACGCCGTTCTGCGTCACCGTCGACTTCGACACCCTCAACGATCAGGCCGTGACTGTCCGCGATCGCGACTCGATGACCCAGGAGCGGGTGTCAGAGGACAAGGTGACCGAATACCTCGCGCAGCGGCTGGTCGGTTGCTAACGACCACGCTCTCCCACGCCGACTTGTCAGCGCCTGTGGCTGCTATTGCGACCACTGACGCTGACAAGTCGGCGTTGAGGGTGGGGCCCATCGAGGTCGATCCGCCAGTGGTGCTGGCGCCTATGGCGGGGATCACCAATGCAGCGTTTCGCCAGCTGTGCAGAGAGCAGGGAGCTGGACTGTACGTCTGCGAGATGATCACCTCTCGGGGAATCGTCGAGCGTGATCGCAAGACGCTGCAGATGCTCCAGTTCGATCCGGGGGAGAGAATCCGCTCAGTCCAGCTGTACGGTGTCGATCCCGCGATCATGGCCCGTGCCACCGAAATTCTGTGCAACGAGTACGGCGTCGATCATGTCGACCTGAACTTCGGCTGCCCGGTGCCCAAGGTCACTCGCAAAGGTGGGGGAGCGGCGCTGCCGTACAAACGCGAGCGGCTCCGGATGATCTTGACAGCCACCGTCAAGGCAGCGACCTCGTACGGCGTACCGGTGACGGTCAAGACCCGGATCGGTATCGACCATGATCATCAGACCTTCCTGGATGCAGGTCGGATCGCTGAGGAATCGGGCTGTGCAGCCATCGCACTCCACGGCCGAACCGCACAGCAGGCGTACGCCGGCAAGGCTGACTGGGATGCGATCAGTGTCCTGAAAGAGCACGTCTCCATCCCCGTCCTGGGTAACGGTGACATCTGGGAAGCTGCAGACGCACTGCAGATGGTCCGCCAGACCGGAGTCGACGGTGTGGTCATCGGACGCGGCTGCCTCGGCCGGCCCTGGCTCTTCCGCGACCTGGCCGATGCCTTCGCGGGCCGTCGTGCCCGAATACTCCCAAACCTCGGTGAAGTGATCGGCACGCTGCGGCGCCATGCCGAGCTACTCGTCGCACTGTCCGATGAGCTGCACGGACTGAGCGACCTACGCAAACACATGGCCTGGTACTTCAAGGGCTTTCCGGTCGGCGGCGAGTTGCGCCGCCGACTGTCGATGGTGTCCTCATTCGCCGAGCTCGACGGGCTGCTGTCTCAACTTGATCCTGAC
>JAICEV010000163.1 GCA_025923975.1 Propionibacteriaceae bacterium | reverse complement strand
CCGCGCCGGCAGCGATGAACTCGGCTTTGCCAACCGTCGCTTCGGCATGGCCCGGTTCGACATGCGGATTGTCGAAAAGCCCCAGGACAAACTTCTCTCGTAACAGCCGTCGCACCGAGACGTCAACGCGCTCCGCAGTAATCCGGCCTTGCTCTACGAGTTGCACAACAAGTTCGGGACGCGCCTCGCCACCAAATTGATCACAGCCGGCATTCAAGATCATCTCGACGCGTGACAGCTCATCTAGATGCTCTACGCCCCAGGCTCGTGCAGGCATCGGCTGCCCGAGGATGGTGGTGTCCGTCACCAGACCCCAGTCGGTGCAGACGACGCCGTCGAAGCCCAGTGCTCCGCGCAGTAGATCGGTGATGATTGCTTTGTTGAAGGCGAAAGCAATCTCCTCGTACTGAGTGCCTACCGGCATCCCGTAGTAGGGCATGATTTGAGCTCCACCCGCAGCGATTGCTGCGCGAAATGGTTTTAGGTGATATTCGAAATTATTGCCGGGATATACCTGTTCCCGGCCGTACGCGAAGTGTGGATCTTCGCCATCCTTTTGCGGCCCACCGCCAGGAAAATGCTTCGTCATCGTGGAGACCGATTCTGGTCCTAGCCGCTCTCCCTGGAATCCGTGGATGTAGGCCTGCACCAGCCTGCTGCTCAGATCGGCGTCCTCGCCAAAACCGCCGCTGATCCGAGACCAGCGAGGCTCTGTTGCGAGGTCAATTTGAGGATGCAGCGCCAGGCGAAGACCCACAGCGAGGTATTCCTGCCGAGCGATGTCGGCAAAGCTTTCCACAAGCTCAGATGAGCCAATCGCCGCGAAGCCAAGGGTCTCCGGCCACTGAGAGAACGTGCCAGCGGCCGCAGCCGTACCAACGTTCTCAGTGAAGTGGTTCCGTGGGTCCGTCGACAACGTGATCGGAATGCGGAGCCTGGTGCTTGCAGCAAGCGCTTGCAGTCGGTTGTGCCACTGCGCAAGGGCTCCGGCGTCCTCGGCAGTGCGTACCACATTGAAGTGGCTAAGCAGCTGGTTCTTGATCATGTGCTCAGCGCTTTCCACTCCGAATGCCGCACTTCGCTGAGCAAGATCACCTGAGCCGACCACGATCATGGTCTGAAACAACATGCCGGCTTTCTCGGCCAAGGTCATCCGGCCAAGAAGATCATCAACTCGTAGCTCCACTCCCCAGGTCGCATTCCTGTAGTCCTCGGGAGTACCTTCTGCGCCGCCCATTGCCGTAGCCGCTGCTGTGCGTTCCTCCATATCCTGATCCTGTCTCAAAGGCCGGCGGATCGCGGACCCGGGCTGCTGACGGCAGCCTTAACTGTGCAGACAAAAAACATTTCTTCTTGGCGCGCTGTCTTGTGGGTACTGAGCAGCTGGGCAGATAATCCCGGCAAGGGCACGTTGGTCCGCGGAAAGCGAGGAGACGGCGTATGGAACGGCTAGACACGAACTTTTTCGACTACACGATCCTCGCGATTTACTTCATCCTCGTGATCGCCATCGGAGTCCTCGCCCGGAGAGCGATAGCTACCAGCGAGGATTTCCTGCTTTCGGGGCGGTCATTGGGCGCCTGGATCACGGGCCTGGCGTTCATCTCGGCCAACCTGGGCGCGATCGAGATTCTGGGCATGGCGGCAAATGGCGCGCAATACGGCATGTCTACCGTGCATTTTTATTGGATAGGCGCGGTACCTGCCATGGTTTTCTTGGGCCTGGTGATGATGCCGTTCTACTACGTCTCCAGAGTGCGAAGCGTGCCCGAATACCTGCTCCGCCGCTTCAATCCGGCCACCCACCTCTGGAACGCCCTTACCTTCGCGGTCGCGTCGGTGCTCAGCGCCGGCGTCAACTTGTACGCCATGGCGCTCATCATCGAGGTCTTACTCGGCTGGCCGACGTGGGTGTCCGTCGTTGTCTCTGCAGGCTTCGTGCTCGTCTACATCTTCCTCGGTGGGTTGTCGGGTGCGATCTACAACGAGGTCCTGCAATTCTTCGTCATCATCGCGGGCTTGATCCCAATCGTGATCATCGGCCTCACGGCCATGGGCGGCTGGAGCGGCTTGGTGGAAAGGGTGACCAGCCAAGCCGGAAAGGAGAATCACTTCGAAACCTGGACAGGCACCGCAGTCGGAAACTGGACCAACCCGCTGGGTGACTGGATTGGCATCGTGATGGGCTTGGGCTTCGTGCTGTCCTTCGGCTACTGGACCACCAACTTCGCCGAGGTGCAGCGCGCGCTCTCGGCGAAAAACCTGTCGGCTGCTGAGCGGACGCCGTTGATCGGCGCCTTTCCGAAGATCTTCATTCCCTTCCTGACCATCGTCCCGGGACTTATCGCGGTCGCGCTTGTGCCAAACCTCGGTCAGGGGGATCTGCAATACAACTACGCGATCCCGATCCTTATGAACGAGTATCTTCCGAACGGGACGCTCGGTATCGCACTGGCCGGCCTGCTGGCGGCGTTCATGGCCGGTATGGCGGCCAACGTGAGCTCCTTCAACACCGTATTCACCTACGACATCTGGCAGGACTACGTACGCAAGCACCGGCCCGATACCTACTATCTGAACGTCGGCCGGGTCGTCACCGTTGGCGGCGTCCTGATCGGCATCGGGACAGCGTTCATAGCGGCTGGGTTCAGCAACATCATGGTCTACATCCAGTCGCTGTTCTCCTTTTTCAACGCGCCGGTGTTCGCGACTTTCCTCTTCGCGATGTTCTGGAAGCGCACGACTCCGTGGGGCGGTTTCGCCGGACTCGTCGCCGGGTTCTTTGGGGCCCTGTCGTTCCAGTACCTCATCGGACCGAATATCGCCTACTTCTATCCGGGTGGTGACACGTCCGGGGAAATCAACGCCCAGATGCTCAACTTCTACGGTGCCATCGTCGCCTTTGTCACCGACGCTGTCGTGACGATAGCGGTCACCCTGTTCACCAAGCCCAAGCCGATCGAGCAGCTTGCCGGACTAGTCTGGGGCGTACCCGATCCTGATGCGGGCGATCCGCACGAAGGATACGTACGCCGCTGGTGGGAGTCCCCGAAGCTGCTGGGCTTCACCGCTCTCGGCCTCGTCCTCGTTTTGACGATCATCTTCATCTAACGGAAAGGAGAAGATGAAAATGGCTCAGTCAGACTCAACCCCCCACCGTCATCTGCCACACGGATATGACAAACTGCCACCCGACTTTCACAAAGTCGACACGCGTCCGGAGGGCGCCAGGGAGAGCGACGAATACGAGGCCACACACTCCGCAGCGAGCAAGCTGTTCGATCTCCGTTATCTGATCGGTGGCCTGTTCACTGTGTACGGGCTCATGCTCACCATCGCCGGATTCTTTACCTCCGACGCCGACAGGGCGAAGGCGGCAGACATCAACATCAACCTCTGGCTAGGCATCTTCATGTTGCTGATCGGCATCTTCTTCCTGGTCTGGGCGAGGCTCAGTCCACAGAAGCCACCAGAGCCGAACCTGACCGGTACCGACCGGCCAATGATGCACCACTGATCGGAGCGAGAGCGACGGCGGCGGCGACCACGTCCGCCGCCGAATCGTGATCGCAACTACCTCTCCGCCCAGCCCAGCTCGGGTACGCTCGGCGATTTACGCCACCTACGTGGCATTCATTGCGGCCGGACTGGCCTTCGCCAGTTGGGCGTCCCGCATCCCTCAAGTGCGCGACGCGCTATTACTGACCCCAGCCACTCTTGGGCTCGTCCTGCTTGCTAGTGCCGCGGGATCGGTGATCTCCCTACCGCTCTCTGGGCCGGTTATCACACGAATCGGGTCGCGACGGACCCTCACGGTGATGTCGATACTGACTGCAATGTCTCTGGCGGGGGTCGCCATTGGCTATCACCAGGGTCGGCTGTCCGTCGTCATTGCGTTGTTCTTCCTCGGAATCGGCTATGGATCCTGGGACGTCGCCATGAACGTTCAGGGCGCCACGGTAGAGAGGCTTCTTGGCCACGCCATCATGTCGCGCTTCCACGCGGGATTCAGCGTTGGTACGGTCGCCGGAGCGCTGATTGGCACGGCTATGGTCGCGCTCGAAGTCTCCGTGACTACCCACCTTCTGGTGGTCGCCGTGGCATTGAGCATCGCCGTCCCTATCGGCGTACGGTCATTCGTGCCTGACACTGCGGCGCAGGAAGAGGCAGTCGACGCCGGCGCCGCACCGACGACGCCCGACGCGCCTGGAAGTGCGCTGTCGGCCTGGCGGGAGCGGCGCACCATCTTGATCGGCATCTTCGTACTCGCTTTCGCGTTCGCGGAAGGTACCGGGAACGACTGGATTGCCATTGCACTCATAGACAGTTACGGCGCGACAGCCGCGATCGGAACCCTCGGCTTCGCCGTCTTCCTCGCCGCCATGACTGTCGGCCGCTGGTTCGGACCAGCTTGGCTCGACCGCTACGGCCGGGTGGCGGTAAACCGGGCCCTTACCGGCGCCAGCCTGGTCGGCCTTGCGCTCTTCATCTTTGGACAGAACCTCCCACTTGCCTTCCTGGGCGCGGTGCTCTGGGGGGTCGGCATCTCACTCGGATTCCCGGTCGGCATGAGTGCCGGTGCCGACGAGCCGGCTATGGCAGCCGCTCGAGTGAGTGTCATAGCCTCGATCGGCTACTGCGCCTTCCTGGCCGGCCCACCGCTGATCGGTTTCATCGGCGAACAGGTCACCGTCCTCAGAGCCATGGTCGTGGTCGCAGCCGTTCTTGCAGTGGCGTTCCTGATTGCCGGAAATCTGCGGCCACCAACGTCGAGTCGACAGGGCACATAGTCGCCTATCGCTATTGATTCCAGCGCAGCAGAGCTGCCACGGGAGCGCCACCCATCGTGCCGGCTGTTGCGACTGCGATGTCAGCATCAGTCAGGCAGGCTGCCGCAATGAGCGCCTGGTCAGCGCGAAGATCTTCGTCAGGGGGCTTGATGCCGAGAGCCAGACCCGGATGATCACTGGGCCTCAATGTGAAGTGAGCCGCGGCCTGAGGATCTAGCAGGAGCTGATCAACTTGGCCCCGAACGAGTGCATCAGCAACATCACGAACACCGATGGCAATCGAGTGGCCCTGGCCCATTCGTTCCTTGAGCTCGTGAACCAGCTTCAGCTGCCTCGCCACGACGGCATCCCGGAGCGCTGATTCGACGTCTGCTGCTAATGCGTCGTCGCCACCGTCTACCGGCCGACCGGCTCGATCGAGGACCACGACCTCGCCTGAGATCGTGTCCGGCAGGTCTGCGATCACCTGCCCGCGCGAATGTACATCGCCGGCCAGGATCACCAGCTCGGGTCCATTTCGTACCTGGCGCTCGATCTCTGCTGCCACCTCGGCTGCGTTCTGAGCCCAGATCGTCTCGGCGGAGCGCTGCCAGTTGAGGTGCGACCAGCCTCCACCGCGGACCTTGTGCTCGTACTTGGAAGGCTCGCCTACCGAGACCTCGCGCTCCGGCTTAATGTCGTCCGCCGAGTAGGTGGTGACGTCGCCTCCTTCGTGATCCACCAGGGCCAGCACGAATGGAACCTGCTGGCTGGCGTTACTCAACCATGCCGCGACATCGGGCAATGGGCCCCAGGTGACCACCGGGTGCGCATGGTGACTGCGAGTCAGCTCATCGAACAGGACGCCGCGCTCCGTGGCAACCACGCAGCGGCTGATGGGTGCCGGCTGACCGGTACTCCGCAGCAGCCGATCCTGAGCCTCATCCACCACCCCAGACGGCGCACCTTGCGCAGCCAGCTCCTCGGCTACGGCGCGTACGCCCAGTTCGACAATCCGATCTCCCTGCTCTTGATCCCGACTCACCTCGAGATAGACACTCGCGAACGGTCCTGGATCGGAGTAGATCGAAGCCAAACGATCAGATTTCATGGTCTCCCTCTGGTTCGGCTGCCAAGGTGTTGGTCGCTCCAAGTACGGCGACCAGCTGATCGAACACCTGAGGCGTCCCAGCGACAATCGGGCCGCCATTGAGCAAGCTTTCCTCTGAGACATAATCGCTCACTCGAACGCCGGCCGACCTGCAGACTCCAATACCTCCCAGGCAGTCCCAGGAGTTAATGTGCGCCTCCACGTAGCCGATCAGGCGTCCACAAGCGATATCGCAGAGCCCGAGTGCGCCAGAGCCACTACGAAAGAACATTCCGCCCGCCCGCAGCAGGCGGTCCAGGACGGGAACGACCTGTTCCGGGCGGAGCCGCGGATTACATCCAACGTAAGTGAGGCCGTCAGCCAGTGACGGTGCCTCGCGGGGAGCAATCGGTCGCCCATTGAGTTCCGCGGCTCGGCCCGCGCCTCCGGTGAACAGTTCGCCAGCAGCCGGGTTATTGACCATGCCGAGCAGGACGTCGTTCGCTTGAACGTAGGCGATCGAAATGCACCAGGTGCGGAGACCGTTGAGGAACGGTTGGGTCCCATCGATCGGGTCGACGACCCAGATTCCGGAATCATTGGTGCCTGCTACCTGCCCGGTTTCTTCCCCGAGATACGCATCATCGGGATATGCGGCCAGCAGCCGTTCCTTGATCAATTCCTCGACTGCGATGTCGGCATCGGAAACCATGTCCCTGGCACCCTTGCTCATGATCGACAGCTCGGCCAGATTGCCGAAGTACTGCATGGCAAGATCGCCAGCCTCGATGATCAAATCCTTGGCGAAGTCGAATCGTTCTTGTTCAGTCGGTGATTGCATGATCATCATCTCCATAGCCAAGCGGCGCCTCGTACGCCACTCGAGTCACCATGACTTGCTCGGACGATTGGGGTGTAGAAGCAAGGTGAGAAGGTTTCCTCGGCCAGTCTCGGGGGCAGCTCATCGTAAAGCTCGTCGATGTTTGCCATGCCACCGCCCAGCACCAAAATGTCGGGATCGAGCGTGTTCACGACTACGGACAGTCCGCGAGCAACGCGATCGACGTACCGACGCCAGACGAGCTTTGCCAATCGATCGCCTTTCCGCATCCGGTTCATGATCTCGGCTGGGTTGAGCGGCTCGGAGGGGGCCAGGTCGATGCTGGCGTGCTGGTGATAGTCGCGAGCAAACGACCAACCCGAGACCCATCGCTCAACGCATCCGTGTCGACCGCAATAGCAAGCGGGACCAGGGATCTCGGTGACATCTGGCCGTGGGAGCGGGTTGTGGCCCCATTCACCTGCACTGTTGTTCGGGCCATGATGAGCTTTGCCGCCCACGGCCACCCCAGCACCCGCACCTGAGCCCAAGATCACGGCAAAGACGACATGGTGACCAGCTCCGGCGCCATCGACTGCCTCAGAGACCGCAAAACAGTCCGCGTCATTGGCGATCCGGATTTCCCGTCCGAGCGCGCGGCGCAGGTCTGCTTCCACTGGTTTTCCATTCAGCCATGTCGAACTTGCGCCCTTGGCTATTCCGGTGCGCGGGTCTACCGATCCCGGAATTCCGATGCCAATGCTCCCGGAAGTTCCGGCCTCGGCCTCGACCTTGCTCACCAGCGACGCGATCATGGCGAGACAGCCCTTATAGTCGG
>JAICEV010000162.1 GCA_025923975.1 Propionibacteriaceae bacterium | reverse complement strand
GTGCAGCACCAACGGATTGTGTTCGAACCAGGACAGTTCCCTGACGTGTGGCTCAGCGGCGACAGTGGCGAAGACCACCAGATCGCTGGAACGGATCAACTTTTCGGCGCTGTCATGCACGGTGACCCGCCCGGCGGTGCCCACCTGTTCCAGATACCCGCGGAAGCCCGCCGCGCTGTCGGCGGATAGGTCGTGCACGCCTATCTCGTCGAACGACCATCCGGTACCAGCCAGAAACCTGTGGATGTAACGGGCGATCAGGCCCACCCCGAAGAACCCGACGCGCGTCGGGCGTTGTCGGCCGCGACTGAGCCAATCGGCAGCCAAAGCCGCCGAAGCGGCTGTCCTGGCGGCGCTGATGATCGAGCTTTCTAAACAGGCGAACGGGTAACCGGTGTCGTGGTCGTTGAGGATCAACACGGCAGACGCCCGCGGGATCCCGGCCGCCACGTTCTCCGGGAAGCTGGAGATCCACTTCAGGCCGTCCACCCCCAGGTGCCCGCCGATGGAGGCCGGCAGCGCGATGATCCGAGACGACGGGCGATCGGGGAAACGCAGGAAGTAGGAAGGCGGGTTCACCGAGTCCCCGGCGCCGTGCAGCCGGTACGTGGCCTCGATGAGCTCCACGATTTCTTTCTCTTGTCCGTGCAGCGCTTTTTGGACCTGCGCCCCGGAGATCACCGCGAATGGGCGCACGCTAGGTGGGTCGGAAGTCATCCGGGGGTCACCGCGATGGTCGGCGAGCAGTCGACCAGGCGTACTGGATCGGCCATCCCAACCAGTACCTCGCGAGGCCCAACGTAGGCCTCCCTGCTGTGCGCCGTGCGGACATTGTCGACGAGCATGAGATCGCCGGCTTGCCACGGCTCCCGCACGGTGTTGTCCACGTAGACCTGGTTCAGCAGCTCTACGACGTCCGCGCTGATCGGGTCACCATTGCCGAAACGGGTGTTGAAAGGCAGGCCATCGTCGCCATACATCTCCACCAAGTACTCACGTACTTCGGGGTCGATCGTCCACTCGTTGAGGAAGGCGATCTGGTTGAACCAGCATCGCTGACCAGTGACCGGGTGATGAACGACGGCGCTGCGACGTTGCCAGGTGCGCAGCCCACCGTCTGCTTGCCACTCAAACTGGATTGCGTTGGCGCGACAGTAGCTCTCCACGGCGCCCGGGTTGTCGGTTCCGAACGCTTCAGCGACGGATGCCCCAATCTCGTCGTTGTAGCTGCGGGTGAGAATCCAACCGTCCCGCTCGAACCGCGCGACCAGCTCGGCGGGTAGCGCGTTGAGCACCGCCCGCGAGTCGGCCACCGCCGTCGCGCCACCCGTGGTAGGAGCGCCGAGGCAGGCGAACAACATCAGGCTGGGGAACTCGAGGGTGTAGCTCAGCTCGTGGTGCATGCACATCGGCTGGTTCGACGGCCACGTCGATGAGGAGTACACGCCGTCGGAGTAGATCCGCCGGGACGCGAAGGCCTCCTTTTCGATCATCAGCCCGGTGGACAGCCGTCGGAAGACGGCACTGACCTCCGCCGCGTCGCGCAGGTCCAGGCCGCGGACCATGACCGAACCGTGCTCGGCTACGACAGCGCGCAACGCGTCCTTGTGCGCGGCAACCCAGCTCAGCGCGTCGCCATGGGCCTCGGCGAGGAGGATCGGAGCCTTACCGGGCTGCCGGTCGACGTCGAGCAATGACACCGCGAATGGGTGCGCCATATCAATGTCCTTTCAGTACCACTCAGGAATAAGCGAACAACTTAGCGGCGCCAAGCACTGCCCGTGCCGACTGGGTCGGATTAGTACGCACGAAGTAGTGGCCGCCGCTCGGAAGCTCGTGCAAGTCGACGTGCTCGGCCAAGAGCTCCCAGTCGCGATGACGACCTTGGAACGCCGAGGTGATCGGGTCGTCGGCGGCGACAACCACAGTCACCGGAGCGGTCAGTTTGGGCACCGGCGGGCTTTCCAGAGCGTCAGCGAAATAGCTGTGTGCGGACAGGCAGTCGTGCCGGTATGCGGCAGCGACGTGCTCGGCGCGTTGTGCATCCAGCTCACCAAGCTCGGTGTAGCCGCTGTCCCCGCTCAGGTCGGTGACGATGGCAGCGTTGCTCCGCCGAGTCAGCTCGGTGATGCCGGCGCGCCGATCCGCGGCGTCACCGAGCAGTTGTGCAGCAAGGAACACATGCTGTACTTCCACACCGCGGTCCTGCAGCCTTCTAGCAGTTTCCACGGCGAAGGCGGTGCCAGAGGAGTGGCCCCACAGCAGGACCTCCTCCAGACCGCGGGCGGTGGTCTCGGCGACGACCTGCTCCACAACCCGCTCCATCGGCGCGAACGGCTCGCTTCTGGCGGCGACATCGTGGCCGGGCAGCTCGACCGCGTACACCGCTATGCCGCTGCCCCGCAGTGCCTGGGCCATCGGCTGGAAGTTCACCGCGTTTCCGCCCGCATAGGGGAAGCACAACAAAGCGCTGTGGTGAACACCGTCGGACTCCGACAGCGGCTGCAGCAGTTCAGCCCGCCGCTCCGACCTGCCGTCGACCAGCGCGGCCAGATCGGCCAGGACCGGATGTCCGGTGAGGTCCTTGAGGGAGAAAGCACGGTCCAGGTTGACCGCCAGTTTCACAGCGGACAGGGACGTGCCGCCGCGATCGAAGAAGTGGTCCAGCCGGCCGACCTGTTCCTGCGGAACGCTGAGCACCTTCGCCCAGGCGGCCGCAAGTCGCTGCTCGGTCGGCGTACGCGGGGCAGCGTAGTTGTCCTCGACGAGCTCGAGCTGTCCGGCCAGCGTCGTCAGCGTCTTCTTGTCGATCTTGCTGTTGGCCGTCAGCGGCAGACTCTCTCGCCAGATGAAGGCCGAGGGGACCATGTACTCGGGCAACGATTCACCCAGCCTGTCCCGTAGGACGTCGGTGGCGAGTGGCTGCTGGCTGGAGTAGAAGGCCACCAGGTGCTTGCTCTGATCGGCCCGCTCGGCAACTACTACGGCACCATCGCGAACCCCGGGGACCCGCAACAAGGTGTTCTCGATTTCACCGAGCTCAATCCGGAAACCGCGAATCTTGAGTTGAGAGTCCCGGCGGCCCAGGTACTCCAGCTTGCCGTCGGGCCGCCAGCGGCCGTGGTCGCCGCTTCGGTACCGGCGCTGGCTGGGGCGGTCGGGATCGGTCAGGAACGCCGCCCGGGTACGTTCCGGGTCGTTGATGTATCCGCGGCCGACGCAGACGCCAGAGAAGACGATCTCGCCGGGCGCGCCAAGCGGCACCGGTGCCAGGTGCTCGTCGAGGACATGGATCCCCACATTGTTGATCGGCCGACCGAGTGGGACCCGGTCTGGCGGGACCTGGTCCATGACCTCGTGGTTGGTGTCGTCCGAGGTCTCCGTCAGCCCGTACGCGTTGACCAGCTTGATCTGTGCGGCGGCCGCGAACCAGCGCTGCGTGAGCTCCTTCTTCAGCGCCTCACCGGTAACCGATACGTACCGTAGGGCTGACAGGTCAGATGGGTGCTGTTCCAGGTAAGACAGCACGACCTCGAGGTAGGACGGTACAACCTGCATTACGTTTACGCGGCCGTCGACGATCTTGTCGACGAACCGCTGGACGTCCAAGATCACGTCCTGCTCGATGATCAGAGTCCGCCCGCCGACCAGAACCGCAGAAACCAGTTGCCACAGTGAGATGTCGAAGCACTGCGGTGCGGTCTGGGCGACCACGTGGCCCTCGCCGATCTCCAGGTCGTCGATCTTGGCGAAGAGATGGTTGAGCATGCCGGCGTGCTCGCACATCGCGCCCTTCGGCTCACCGGTGGAGCCGGACGTGAAATAGATGTAGGCGAGCTGGTCTGGGGCGACATCGATGCCGAGGTTCCCCTCGGCATGATCCTCCTCATACGCCGCTTCGACGAAGAGCGTCTGGGCGGCGGGCAGCGACGTCAAGGCCTGGTCGAGCGTGGTGGTGCTGCCAGGTTCGGTCAGTATGAGACCGCAGCCCGCACGGGTGAGCATCGCCGCAATGCGATCGGCCGGAAAGTGCGGCTCGATGGGCAGGTAGACGCCACCGGCCTTGAAGATCGCGAGGACGGCGGCCATCCAGTCCAGGTTGCGCTCGGTCACCACCGCGACGACACCTTCGCGGTGCAGCCCTCGCGCCGACAGGGCTCGAGCTAGCCGGTTGGCGCGGCCGTTGAGCTCCCGGTAGGTCCATTGCCGCGTGCCGTGCACGGCGGCGATGGCTTCAGGGTGAGCCGCTACCTGCTGCTCGAACAGCTCATGGACCCGGCGGTCCGGCAGTTCCCGCCGCGGTCCGGCCAGCGCTTCCAGCTGGAAGTGCAGTTCTTCGGCCGACAGCAGGCTCTGCCGTCGGTGCTCGGCATCCGGGTCGGCGGCGATCAGCTCCAGCGCCGTGAGGTGATAACCGGCGATTCTGGAAGCGCAGTCTGCATCGAGCACGTCGGTTCGATACCGCAGCCTCAGTGTGAGCTGGCCGTCGTTGTGAGAAGTGCCCACCCACAGCACGGTGTCCTCGGAAAGCTCGCCGTCGCTGCCGGTCGGATCCAGCACCGTCTCGAAGGAGGGTTCGGTCAGGCCCAGGGCGCGCCTCAGATCATCAACCGGGAAATCACTGTGCGCCAGCACTTCTGACTCGACTCGATGCGTCGCCAACAGCAACGTCCGCCACGAGTCGGGTTCGGTCGTCAGCCTGCAGAGCAACGGACGGCCGCCTGGCAGGCCAACGTAGCCCGTCGCGACCTCCCGTTCCCCGGACAGTGCTGCGAGCACCTTGGCGTACGCAGACAACAGCACTGAGCTGAACGGCACATCCAGCTCCTCGGCCAGCCGGCGTAGCGTCGCCACCAAGTCGCCAGGGATCTTCGCTTCCTGCTCGGCTGTGCCCGCCGCCGGATGAAGTGTCCACCGCGGGATTGCGGTGAATCCGCCAGCGAGGAGCACACCACGCCAGAACTCCCGGGCCGCCGCCAGGTCGGCCCCCAGGTCGGACCTTGCCTGAACTTTCATCAAGTCGTTCCTCCACTCACCGTTTGGCATGGGCTACTTGGTCTGGCCACGGCGGCGCTCCGGCTCTCGTGGTGGTCTCGGCGAACCTTGAGCGCGACCGCGACCGGCATATCCCTGGTTAGGTTTCTGTCGATCGCTGGGAAAGGGATTTTCCTGGTTGGATTTTCGGCTAGCGCGGCTGGGACATGCCTTTCCCTGGGTCGGCTTAGTGCGGCCGGGATTGGCCTGTCCCTAGTTGGGTTTCTGTCGATCGCTGGGAAAGGGATTTTCCTGGTTGGATTTTCGGCTAGCGCGGCTGGGACATGCCTTTCTCTGGGTGGGTTTCGGCTTAGTGCCGCAGGCACTGGCATTTCCCTGGCTGGGTTCACGCTCGGTGCGGCGGGAACCGGGACTTTCCTAGTTGGATTTACGCCCCGCACGCCTGGGATCGGCATCTCCCTGGCTGGGTTTCCGCCCCAGTACTCCTGCGGCGGGACCTCTTCGCCCTTCATGAGGAAGGAATCAGGGGCGATAACGGCGCCGTCGCCGATCGTCACACCGTAGTGGACGAAGGCACCCACCCCGAGCGTGCAGCCGGCACCGATGGTGCTGATGTCGGACTTGAAGGCTCCGTCCTCCTGCGAGTGAGATTGGATTCCGCTTCCCGCGTTAAACGTGCAGTCGTCACCGATGACGACAAGCGTCCTTTCGGTCACCCAGAGGCCGTCATCGAAGACCCTGCGGCCGATCCGGACACCGAGCAAACGCCAGAACAGGGTCTTGAACGGGGTTCCGTTGAAGACCTGGATAACCCCCGGCCCCGCCGGGACCTTCCAGAATCGTTCGTGTCGCCAAAAAGCGCGGTCGTAGATCGAGCAGAACAGAGGTCGCACCGGGAGGAACAGTGTGACGAGACGATCGACCAGGATCCAGTAGACGATGCCGAACAGCAGGATGACGACATTGGCCATCGCGATCACCGATGCACCGAGCGACGCGTAGAGGTCCGCGACCGCCCCCGCGACGAGGATGAGCGCGAAGAAAAACAGCCACCGTACGAACAGGTAAATCCCCATGGTGATGATGTTGTGCCGGTTCTTGGCGGCGAGACGCTTGCGCAGCCCGTCCCCAGCGATCAGATGGTCGAACGAACCGTCCCGCTCGACAGTCCGCGGAATCTCGAAGCTTGGTGAGCCCAGAAGTCCGACGTTTTCGCGCACTTCCCCGTCGATCGGAACCAGCACCTTCGTGGCGAGGAGGCAGTTCGCGCCAGTTTTGCCCTGCGCGGGATAGGCGATGCTGTTCCCGAGGAAGTTGTGTGGCCCGATCGCCACCCGTGACACGCGGAACGATGTGCTGGAGAACTCGGCGTTGATGATCGACAACCCGTCAGCGACCATCGTGCCGCGGCCAATCGAGCTCAGGTACGGGTTATCGTGCTTCACCATCTGGCCGAAGTTCGACCCGGTCTGAATAGGCCGCCAGAAGCGGTAGCCGAGCCTCCGGAGATAGCTGAGGATGTAGGAGCTGTCGCCGAAGAGGGAGGTGAGCGCCTTCACATTGGTCCTGCGTGCGATCGCCCGATGCAGCGCATAGAAGAAGCCGTATAACGGATAGACCTTGTCCGGTGTGATGCCGAGGTTGAGTATGCGTGGGATAGTCAGCACGTAGAGGAGGGCGAAGATCAGCCCGCCGAAGTAGAGCACCGACGAGACGATGAGTGCGTGGATGTAGAACGCCCCGGTGGTGATCCCCTGCGTTCCAGGCTCTAGAAGCACCCTGAGCTGCGGAACCCATTGCAGAAGCACGATCAAACCGCTGATTCCCAGCGGGAGGTAGACAACCAGCACACTCAGCAGCTGGATGAGGGTGTAACCGACCCTTCTCAGGGCGCCGCACTTGGTGGGTTCGACCGACTGGTAGTTCGCGTCCGTCGGCTGCGCCGGCGACCCGTGCCAGCGCTCACCGTCTGGCACGGCCTGTCCGGCGTGTAGCGAGGAAGCGCGGCCCAGCTGGGTCCCATCGCCCATCGAGGTGTCGATGTCAATGACCGTCGACTCGCTGATCACCGCGTTCTTCCCGATGGTGATTGCGCCCACGTGAATGAACCCGGCGTGTGCTCGATAGCCGTTGACGAATGAGTCTTTCTGGATGACTGTGCCGTCGCCGATGGTGAGCAGGTCGGTGCAGATGGGCACATGCGTGGAGAAGATCACAACGCCGCGTCCGACCTTAGCGCCCAGCGTCCGCAAGTAGAAGGTGAACAGCGGCGAACCCGTGAACAGGACAATCGGGTTCCGCTGGACCAGCGTCTTGACGGTCCAGAAGCGGAGGTACGCCAGGCTCCAGATGCGGATTTGCCGGGGCTTCCATCGGCCGATGAGAACCCACTTCGCCAGGATCGGGAGGGTGAAGGCATAGAGGAAAATTGCGCAGCCGGAAAGCAGTGACCGGACGTAGACGTCGAGCAGACCTGAGGCAGCCGAAATCCACTCGAAGCCTTGAACGATGAGCAGCGCGGC
>JAICEV010000161.1 GCA_025923975.1 Propionibacteriaceae bacterium | reverse complement strand
CCGAGTGTTCAGACGGGCAGCCATCTCGGAGCCCGGAGCAGCGGACTCGTAGCGATCGGCCGTAGAAGTCATGGCCTCAGCGTAGTGTGATTGTCATGCGGGTCCTTCCGGCGATTGCTGTGGATGTGATCTGCATCCTGATCTTTGCGATCGTCGGACGCAGCAGCCACCAGGAGGGAACCGATCTCCTTGGCGTTGCGCAGACGGCCTGGCCATTCCTCGCCGGGTGCCTCATTGGCACGGTCATTGGCCGGACGTGGCGGCATCCGTTCGCTCTGAAGTCCGGGGTGGCCGTGTGGCTCGGGACTGTCATCGGCGGTATGACGCTTCGGGTTCTCACCGGCGCTGGAGTGCAGCTGTCTTTCATCATCATTGCCAGCTGCGTACTCGCGCTCTTACTGATCGGTTGGCGCGCCGGGCTCCGGCTCATCCAGCACGCCCGCGCCAAGACGTCAGGCGAGCCCAGAACCGCCCATGCACCGGGGAGAACGCCGCACCACGTTCCCTGAGCCAGGCTCTTTACAGGCAGCGCGAAATCCCGGCACTGGTCGGAAATTAGGGCGCGACTTGGCTGATTCGAGGTGCAAAACCCGCCACTGGTCGGAAATTTGACCACCGAGGTAACCCAGCCGGCCTACGCGTCGCGCCGTGGCCAAAGGGCTCAGAGGTACTGACCGGTGTTGGACACTGTGTCGATCGACCGACCTGGCTGAGTGCCTTGCTTGGAGGAGATCAGGGTGCGGATGAAGACGATCCGCTCACCCTTCTTGCCCGAGATCTTTGCCCAGTCGTCGGGATTGGTGGTGTTGGGCAGATCCTCATTCTCGGCAAACTCATCCAGGCAGGCTTGCATCAAGTGACCGATCCGCAGGCCTCGTACCCCGGTCTCCAGGAAGTCCTTGATCGCCATCTTCTTGGCCCGGTCGACGATGTTCTGGATCATCGCGCCGGAGTTGAAGTCCTTGAAGTAGAGGACCTCCTTGTCCCCTCCGGCGTAGGTGACCTCCAGGAACTGGTTCTCCTCGGACTCCTCATACATCCGGCAAACCGTGCGATCGATCATGGCCTGCACGCAGCTATGCGGATCATGATCGAATTCGGCCAGATCCTCCGGATGCAACGGCAGGGTCGGAGTCAGGTACTTGCTGAAGATCTCCCGCGCGGCTTCCGCATCGGGCCGTTCGATCTTGATCTTCACATCCAGCCGCCCGGGTCGCAGGATTGCCGGATCGATCATGTCTTCGCGGTTGGAGGCACCGATGATGATTACGTTGTCCAGCCCTTCAACACCGTCGATCTCACTCAGCAACTGCGGCACGATCGTGTTCTCCACGTCGGAGGAGACGCCGGAACCGCGGGTCCGGAACAACGAGTCCATCTCGTCGAAGAAGACGATCACCGGCATGCCGTCGGTTGCCTTGTCGCGGGCACGCTGGAATACCAGTCTGATGTGCCGTTCAGTCTCACCGACGTACTTGTTCAGCAGCTCCGGTCCCTTGATGTTGAGGAAGAAGCTGCGCCCTTCCTCTCCGGTTCGCTCGGTGACCTTTTTCGCCAGTGAGTTCGCAACGGCCTTGGCGATCAAGGTCTTGCCACACCCGGGCGGACCGTACAACAGAATCCCCTTTGGCGCTTTGAGTTCGTGCTCGTCAAAGAGTTCCTTGTGCAGGAAGGGCAGCTCGACCGCATCCCGGATCGCCTCGATCTGATTGCCTAGGCCGCCGATCACCGTGTAGTCGATGTCCGGCACCTCCTCCAGCACCAGTTCTTCAACATCGAGTTTCGGGATCCGCTCGTACGCGAAATGCACCCGACGGTCGATCAGCAAGGAGTCGCCGGAGCGCAAGTGTTGATCACGGAGCCGGTACGCAAGGCGAACCACGCTTTCCTCATCGCCATGCCCGATCACCAGTGCCCGATCCCCGTCCTCGAGCATCTCCTTAAGCAGCACGACCTCACCGACCTCGTCGAAGTCGAGGACCTTGACAACGTTCATCGCCTCGTTGATCATGACCTCTTTGCCGGGCGTCAACGAGTCAAGATCAACGTCTGGGCTCACGCTGACTCGCATCTTGCGACCAGCGGTAAAGATATCGGCGGTGTGCTCCTCGCGCGCGGCAAGGAATACCGCAAAGCTGGCCGGCGGTTGCGCCAGTCGATCAACCTCATTTTTCAAGGACACGATCTGGTCTCGCGCCTCCCGCAGCGTGGCCGCAAGGCGCTCGTTATTGGCGGCGGTGGTTCGCGCATCAGAGCGCGCGTCGGCTAGGCGGCGCTCGAGCATCGCAATGTCATGCGGATGTGAGGAGACCCGTTCCCGTAGTCGATCGAGCTCGTCTCTGAGCGCACCAATCTGGGCTATCAAAGATTCGCGGTCCTCATACGCACCGCGATCATGGATATGTCCGGTCATGACGCACCTCCTGTCAAGACCCTACCCGGGCTGGCTGCGCGGTCCTTTGTAATCGTTGCCGTACGCGCCGCGCGCTGGGCGACGTTTACGTAACGGTGCGGTGAAACCTGGTGCCAGTCGCCGAGCTGTGATCACGAATCCAGTGTGGCCTACCATATCGTGCCGCGGCCGTACCGCCAGCCCCTCCGCATGCCAGGCCCGGACGAGTGACTCAGTTGCTTCCGGCTCTGTGAATCCGCTGTGAACACGCAGGGTCTCCACCGTCTCAGCGAGCTGGGTGGTGGTCGCGACGTACGCGCAGAAGACCCCACCTGGGACGAGCACGTCGGCCAACACCGCGACACAATCCCACGGAGCGAGCAGGTCCAGGACCACCCGGTCAAGGGGTTCCTCGATGCGCGACTCGAGCAGATCAGCCACGCGTAGGTCCCAGTTGGGCGGGCTTGCTCGGAAGAAGTTCTCAACATTGCGCCGGGCGATGGCTGCGAAGTCTTCCCGCCGCTCATAGGAGATCAGCCGTCCGCTTGGACCGATCGCTCGCAGCAGGTTGCAGGTCAAAGCACCAGATCCAGCGCCCGCCTCCAGCACTCGGGCACCGGGAAAGATGTCGGCACTCATCAGGATCTGGGCGGCGTCCTTCGGGTAGACCACGGCCGCCCCGCGTGGCATCGTTACGGTGAACTCGTTCAGCAGCGGCCTCATTGCCAAGAACTGAGTGCCACCGGTCGAGCTCACCACGATCCCCTCAAGATGTGAGATGAGATCGTCGTGGTTCACGGCGCCTTTCGCGGTATGGAACTGCCCACCTACAGCGAGCACGACCGAGTGCCGACGTCCTTTGGGATCAGTGAGGGTGATCCGTTCCCCCTCCTGGAATGGCCCGCGGCGGACCCCGGATAACTGGACGTGCTCAGCCATTGCCGATGCCGAAGAAGCCAAGCTGCCATCCAGGGCCATAGGACCCACCGCTCATTTCCACGCCGCGCCGGACGTACACATGCTCGTCTGACTGACCGATCGGCAGCACGATCAGATCCACAGCCGCCTGCTTCTGTAGTGCGGCCAGCTGATTGTCTGCGGTGTCGGCATCCGTGGTAGCCCGGAACTCGGTTTCGATCGTCTTTACGGTCGACGCGACGGCTGGCAACGGCGCATCGAGATAGGGCTGCAGCCATGCCAAGGCTGTCGCCGTCCAGGCCTTCCGATCGACGAGATTCAGGTCCGCGTTCAATACGCCGGGCTTGAGTTGCACGCTCAGCCCGCCGGTGTTCTCCAGACGCCCGCGGATCTGGGTTGCGAGGTCTTGGCCATTGGGCATGGAAGCGTCGTAGCCGAGCGTCAGATTGATTCGACTCTTCCAGGTCACCTTAGGCTTGGCTTTTCCACCGAGCGGGAATGCCGTGGTGTGCCCCGGCACATCGTTCGGGACGATCGAATCGGACGTACGGTCTCGCTGCAGGGCAACGGCTATCGCCTGTCGCAACGCCTTGTTCGACCGCATCGGCGCATTCGGCGACCATTCGAGTTGCAGTACCCGCGCGCCACCGAGCACGTTCTGGGTAAAGCCGTTGAAGGTCTCACGATTGGGGTTCTGGTTCACTTGCTGGCTGAATCGGGTGACCGCTGGGGTATCGAGACCTCTCCAGACCACGTCGACAGCGCCCTTAGTCATTGCGTCTTCGATCGTCGGGGAGTCGGCCACACTGCGGTACACCAGTTCTGGAAGCTGAGCGGGGTTACGCCCGACGTACTTCCCGTAGCGGCTGAGCTGCAGCTGGTTTCCGGTGTACTTGTTCACCACGAACGGGCCCGACCCAATGATTGGATCATTCAGGTCTCGCACCCGGTCCGCGTCGTAGATTTCCTCATCGACAATCGAGGCCGCCGGTGAAGCCAGCGCCCAGCCAAACTGGGTGTCAACCTGGCTCAGTACGAACCGTACGGTCTTCTGGTCAGGCGTCTGGACCCTACGGAGGGAGGACAGCGCCACTGCCGAGGAACCTGGGACGTTGAGCCGTGCCGCCCGCTCGATGCTGAACTTTACGTCGCTGGAAGTCAATGGATGCCCGTTGTGGAACGCCAGGTCGTCATTGAGAGTGCAGGTGTAGGTGGTTGAAGAGGTGAACAGACAGTCCCGTGCCGCGTCTGGCTTCAGTGCTGAGCCACCGGGGTCGGCCGTCATCAACCGCTGAAACGCATTGAGCGAAAGCACGGTAGAGGCCGCGTCGGTGATCGCAGCTGGATCGGTGACACGGATTTGGTCGGTGGACATCACCGTGAACGGTCTCGGCGTCGGGCTTGCGGTAGGAGTCGGTACCGGTCGCTCTCCCGGCGTTCGGCACGCGGTCAGCAACAAACCGACGGCGGCTCCGACCAGCACGCGGCGCCCCAGACGTTTTGCTCTCTGCTCACCCCCCATTGAACTGCTCCAGCATTCTCGCTACGGCAGTCGCGTCCAGATCAGCGAGGGAACGTATGTGGAGCCGCCGCGGAGCCTTCGGGATTTCCACGCGGTGGGGCACAGCGACCACCAACGCACCGGCAGCGTTGCCAGCGCGGCAACCAGTCTCGGAGTCTTCCAGGACAACGCAGTGTCGCGCAGAGACGCCCAGGGCCGTGCACGCCTTCTCGTACGGTTCCGGGTGCGGCTTGCCTCGGCTTACTTCATCCCCGGCCACCGACACCTGGAATGCTCCATCGGGTAGTTGGCTGAGGGCCGCATCCAGCAGCACTCGATACGAGGCTGATACCAAGGCGCACGGAACACGCGCTGCGGCAAAGGAGTCGAGCAGTTCGATGGCGCCAGGGCGCCAGACGATCGGGTGCTCCCGAATGTGGTTCACGACGACGGAGAGCAGCTGTTCCACGACCCATGCTGGGCTGAGATCCACTCGGCCAATGGCATTCAGAATGTAGGCGCCGGAGTCCAGCAGCGAGTTGCCTACCAGCTGATCGGCGTGCTCGTCCGACCAGGTGCCTCCCAACTGGTGGATCAGCTGATACTCCGCGGCGATCCAGAGCGGCTCAGTATCGGCCAGCGTGCCGTCGAAATCCCATAGGGCAGCCGCCAGCGTTGATGTTGTCGTGTCGCTCATGGCGCGGCCATTCTTCCAGCCGGAGCCGCAGTCGCAAATCCACTGCAGATAGCGCGCTATTAGCGCGCGTTGAAATACTTGGCCTCGGGATGGTGCACGATCAGCGCGTCAGTCGACTGCTCGGGATGCAACTGCAGCTCCTCTGACAACTCAACGCCGATCCGCTGTGGTCGGAGCAGCGCCACCAGCTTCCGTCGGTCGTCAAGTTCTGGACATGCCGGATAACCGAAGGAGTACCGGGAGCCGCGGTAGGCCTGATCACGGATCATGTCATCCATCTGCCCGTCATCGCGGGCGAAGCCCAGATCCGCCCGTACTCTGGCGTGCCACATCTCGGCAAGAGCCTCGGTGAGTTGCACACTCAGCCCGTGCAACTCGAGATAGTCCCGGTAGGCGTTCTGCTCGAACAGGCTGGCAGTCACCTTTGCGACCTGCGAACCCATCGTCACCAGGTGGAAGGCAACGACGTCCGGACCCTTGAGCTCGGCCAGCTGCCGATCACGGAAGAAGTCGGCGAGGCAGAGGTAGCGCCCGCGGGTCTGCCGTGGGAAGGTATAACGCTGAAGTTCGGCAGCTGGGTCGGACGCCAGCCCACCAGGACGGAGCACGACGAGGTCGTTGTCTTCGCTGTAACAGGGCCAATATCCATAGACCACGGCAAACTCCGCGATCGCGTCTGTCTGGATGCGGTCCAGCCAAGCGCGCAGCCGCGGTCGGCCTTCGCTCTCGACGAGCTCTTCGTACGACAGCCCGTTCCGGGTGCCTTTGAGACCCCACTGGCCCATGAAAGTGGCGCGCTCATCGAGGTAGGCCGCCACATCGGTTAGCGAGATGCCCTTGACGATCCGGTCCCCCCAAAACGGCGGACTCGGCACGTCAATGTCGACCGCGACATCGGAACGCCTCGGCAGCTCGGTCTCGACTCGGTCCTCGACGAGGGTCGTCCCGCGAGCCTTGACCCGCCGCTCCCGTGGTGCTGGCAGCGCGGCGCCCTCTTCCCCGCGCTTGACCGCCATCAGTGCGTCCATCAGCCGCAGCCCTTCAAAGGCGTCTCGGGCGTAGCGGACTTCACCAGCGAAGATCTCACGGAGATCTTGCTCGACGTACGCGCGGGTCAGCGCAGCTCCGCCCAGGAAGACCGGGTACGCAGTAGCGATCCCCCGCCGATTGAGTTCCTCGAGGTTCTCCTTCATCACGACCGTTGACTTGACCAGCAGCCCGGACATGCCGATCGCGTCAGCGTGGTGCTCCTGTGCGGCGTCGATGATCGTCCCGATCGGCTGCTTGATACCGAGATTCACCACGGTGTAACCGTTGTTGGTGAGGATGATGTCCACCAGGTTCTTGCCTATGTCGTGCACGTCACCCTTCACGGTGGCGACCACGATGGTGCCCTTGCCGCGAGCGTCGGTCTTCTCCAGGTGCGGCTCGAGGTAGGCCACCGCGGCCTTCATCACCTCAGCCGACTGCAGCACGAACGGCAGCTGCATCTGGCCGGACCCGAAAAGCTCGCCGACCACGCGCATGCCGGCCAACAGGTCGGAGTTGATGATCTCCATGGCCGGCTTGCCCTCGGCAAGTGCAATATCAAGATCATCTGCGAGGCCCTTGGCCTCGCCGTCGATGATCCGGCGCTGGAGCCGTTCGCTGACGGGCAGCTTCAGCAGTTCCGCAGCCCGCTCGGCCTTGGTGTCGGCCGTCGTCACTCCTTCAAAGAGCTCCAGGAAGCGTTGCAGCGGGTCGTACGCGGGCTCGGTTGCGGTGGCGGGGCGGCGCCGATCATAGACCATGTCGAGCGCCACTTCTCGTTGCTCGTCAGGGATCCGGGCCATGGGGATGATCTTGGCGGCGTGCACGATGGCCGAGTCCAAGCCGGCCTCGATGCATTCGTTCAGGAAGACAGAGTTGAGCACGACTCGAGCGGCCGGGTTGAGACCGAAGGAGACGTTGGACAGGCCGAGCGTGGTCTGCACATCGGGAAAGCGTCGCTTGACTTCGCGGATGGCCTCGATGGTCTCGAGACCGTCGCGGCGGGTTT
>JAICEV010000160.1 GCA_025923975.1 Propionibacteriaceae bacterium | reverse complement strand
GCAGCTGCGATGGCTCGGGCCAGTGCGACCACGCTGATCTTGGTCACTAACACCGTCGCGGCCCGGCAATGGCGTGACGAATTGATCAAGAAGACCACATTGACTGCTGATGAAATCGGCGAATACTCCGGCATAAAGAAGCAGGTCCGTCCGGTCACCGTCGCGACCTATCAAGTGATCACCACCAAGCGCGGCGGCGTTCATCCGCATCTGGAGCTGCTCGACGCCCGGGACTGGGGCTTGATCATCTACGACGAGGTGCACTTGTTGCCGGCGCCGGTTTTCCGAATGACAGCAGGACTCCAGGCGCGCCGCCGTCTGGGTCTGACCGCCACGCTGGTGCGGGAAGACGGGCGGGAAGGCGACGTCTTCTCGCTGATTGGCCCGAAACGCTATGACGCGCCGTGGAAGGACATCGAAGCGCAGGGTTACATTGCGCCAGCCGACTGCATCGAGGTCAGAGTCACCCTCAGCGAAGCCGAGCGCATGGCGTACGCGGTCGCGGAGCCCGACCAGAAGTACCGGCTGGCATCCACGTCGGAATCAAAGACCGGTGTCGTCGTCGACCTGGTATCCAAGCATCGCGGTACGCCGACGCTGGTGATCGGACAGTACGTCGATCAACTGGAGGACCTCGCCGCTCGGCTGGATGCGCCATTGATCACCGGTGGAACCACGGTGCGGCGCCGTGAGCAGCTCTACGAGGCGTTCCGTTCTGGCGAGATCGAGCTGCTCGTCGTCAGCAAGGTGGCGAATTTCTCAATCGACCTGCCGTCGGCTCAGATTGCAGTCCAGGTATCAGGTGCCTTCGGCTCTCGGCAGGAAGAGGCGCAACGGCTCGGTCGGCTGTTACGACCGAAGGCGGAGGGGACTACTGCACGCCTGTACGCCGTGGTTGCTCGTGACACAGTCGATGCTGACTTTGCAGCCCACCGGCAGCGGTTCCTTGCCGAGCAGGGCTACGGCTACCGCATCATGGACGCTGAAGACGCACTCGCGGCGGAGTGAACTCCCCCGCCCTGCTGCTGTCTGACAGCAATCAAATTTCCGACCAATGCGGACTTTTCGATAGGTAGGCGCACTTCTGTCGACCGAAAAGCCCGCATTGGTCGGAAATTTGATAGTGGCGAGGCGGAGATCGCGTGTCTGCTACGCCACGTCCAGAACTGTGGATTCCTCCTGGGTGCCGAGATCAATCGGCCACGCGTCCGGCTTCCCGGCGAGCGACCAGAGCTCAACCAGCTCGTGCGGCCAGATCCACTCATCGGTGTGGCGCAGCTCGTCGTGCGACCACCATCGATGTCCGAGCAGGGTGAGCCGCTCGTCGGGAGTGTGGTCTGAGAAGTCCAGCTCGAATGGCGAAACCATGGCCAGAAAGAAGGACTCGTCCTGCTCGATCACGAGGTCGGAGTATCCGTGGACAACATGCCGGGTGGCGATCGGACCCAACAGCTCGCTCTCAGCCAGCCGGTAGCCGGTTTCTTCGGCCACCTCCCGAATGGCTGCGTGAACCTCGCTCTCGCCTTCGTCCACGCCACCACCGGGGGTGGTCCACCAACTGGTGCCGGGGACCCCAGGGTCGCTGTCCTCGAACAACAGCGTGCGATCGTTGTCGATCATGATCACACGTACCGTGGCCCGAGACTTGCGGAGGCGGTCCGCCGGATCCGCGACCGGCACGTAGCTGCGCTCGGTATCAGAGGAAGACACGGCCTACACCTTACGAGTAGCCAGATCGTGCCCTCATGCACCCCGGACCTCCGGCAGAAAACCCGTGGACATCGCACCCGGCTGCGAGTAGCGTGACCCCTCGCTCCCCACGTCCACCGATCCAGCATCGGAGCTGTTCGCATGCCTGAAACCGCGGTCGACATCCTGGCCCGGGAACGCAGCCATCTCATCAAATCCAGGGCCGCCCTGCAGCGGATGCAGCAACACACGGCAAATCTTGAGGCCTTCGGTGGGGATCACGTGTCGACCGAGCACCTGAAGCAGGCGCTCTACCGCCGGATGAAGGCCCTCGAGGATGATCCAAACGTGCCGCTCTTCTTCGGCCGACTCGACTACGACGCCAGCCTCGGCGCCGAGCAAGACGAGACGCTCTACATCGGGCGACGTCACGTCACTGGCGAGGCGGGTGGCGAGCCACTGGTGATCGATTGGCGCGCGGGCATGTCACGGCCCTTCTACCAGGCACGACCAGGCCAGCCCATGGGCGTACGGCTGCGCCGGCGGTTCGGCTTCTCGCACGGCCAGCTGACCGCGTACGAGGACGAGGATCTGACCGGACCTGGCGAGGCAGCGCACTCCGACATCATGGAGTCGGAGATCGAGCGTCCTCGGACCGGTCCGATGCGCGACATCGTGGCCACCATCCAGCCGGAACAGGACAGCATCGTCCGAGCTGGCCTCAGCCAATCCCTTTGCGTTCAAGGTGCGCCCGGCACCGGCAAGACTGCGATCGGCCTCCATCGAGCTGCCTATTTGCTCTATGCGTTTCGCGAGCAGTTGGCCCGCTCCGGAGTGCTGGTCGTCGGCCCGAACGACAGCTTCTTGTCCTACATCGCTGATGTCTTGCCCGCTCTCGGCGAAATCGATGCGGCGCAGACCACGGTGACCTCGCTGGTCTGTCAGGCCAACGGTGTCACGGTTCGTGGGTTCGACACCGTTCCCGCGGCATTGATCAAGGGAGATGCACGGATGGCCGAGGTGCTGCATCGTGCCGTGTGGAGCCACCTCGGCACCGCGACGGCACCGTTGGTAGTACCGCGCGGGGCGTACCAGTGGCGGGTCGGCGCCTATCTGACAGCCGAGGTCGTCGACGAGCTGCGCCAACGCGGTGTGCGCTACGAGGCGGGGCGAGTGATGTTGCCGCAGCGGCTGGCTCACCAGGTGCTGCTGCGGATGGAGGCGGGCGGTGACTCCCCTGACGATCGGGTCCAGGACGCGGTCGCGCGGAGCAAGCCGGTGCGGGCGTACGCCGATGCACTGTGGCCCACCCTCGATCCAGTCAAGCTGATCATCAAGCTGCTGACCGATGCCGAGTTCCTGGCCGCCGCGGCTGATGGCATTCTCAGTCCTGAAGAGCAGCAGCTGATCATGATGAGCAAGCCACCTCGATCAGCTGCCGCTGCCCGCTGGACGCTGGCTGACGTGATCTTGATCGACGAGGCCGCAGATCTGCTGCAGCGTACGCCGAGCCGGGGCCACGTGATCGTTGACGAAGCGCAAGACTTATCGCCGATGATGCTGCGGGCCGTGGGGCGACGCGCCACCACCGGCTCCGTCACTGTCCTCGGTGATCTTGCTCAGGCGACCACACCGTGGGCAACACGCTCGTGGCAGGAGTCGCTCGCGCATCTAGGCCATCCGGACGCCGCGATCTCCGAGCTCAGCGCTGGTTTCCGGGTACCCGGCGCTGTGATCGATTTCGCGGCTCGGTTGCTGCCGCAGATCGCTCCAGCGCTGAGACCGCCGCATTCCGTACGACGGCACCGTGGCGAGCTCGACGTACGCTCCAGCATCCGGATCGACGATGAGCTAGTTGAGGCCATCAGACAGACGATGCGCAACGAAGGCACAGTGGGAGTGATCGTTGCTGAGGCCGCCGTGCCACCTGTTCGAAAGCTGCTGAACAACAACCAGCTGGACTACGACCTGCTCGGCGAAGCCCCCGAAATCTTCGATGCTCGGACCGATGGCGCCAGCAAAGAGACTGATGGCGCTCAGCTCCGCAAGCCGATCTTGGTTCCGGCAGCTCTGGCCAAAGGCCTTGAGTTCGATCACGTAGTGCTCTTGGAGCCGGCGGAGATCGTGGCGGGTGAACCTGATCAGGTGACAGGCCTCCGCCGGCTCTATGTCTGTCTCACTCGTGCGGTCACGTCACTGGTGGTGGTGCATGCGGCCGAAATGCCGGCTGCCCTGGTGGCCTGAGTGCTCAGCCGAACGAGGGTGGTTCCGTCAGCGGCAACCTGACCTGGAACCGTGTGTCGCCAGGATGTGATCTGACCCGCAGGTCGCCGCCGTGGCGCTGGGTGATCACTCGATAGGAGATGTCGAGGCCGAGTCCGGTGCCCTCGCCCACCGGTTTGGTGGTGAAGAACGGCTCGAAGATCTTCTGCTGCATCTCTTCCGGTATGCCGATACCGGTATCGCAGATCTCGACCAGCACCCAGCCGTCATCCTGCGATGTCCGGATAGTCAGCGTTCCGCCGTCAGGCATGGCATGAATCGCGTTGTCGATCAGGTTCGTCCACACCTGGTTCAGCTCAGCCGGATGCGCCGGGATCATTGGCAGCGACTCGTCGTAATCCTTCACCAATGTGATCTTGCCCGATTCATTGATCTTGTGTTTGAACATGACCAAGGTGCTGTTCAGGCCGTCGCGAACATCGATGTCCTGATGTGCTGCTCGATCCATCTGTGAGTACTGCTTGGCGGCACCTACCAGCGCGGAAATCCGATGCGTCGAATCCTCGATTTCCAGCATGAGTTGCTCGGTCTCGAGCGCATAGGTGACCCAGTGCAGGGCGTCGGCTAGGAGTGTCGCCGGCACTGACTCAGCCACCTCGTCGAGCCAATCGGTGTCCACTCCGGCGGCGACCAGCGTAGGTGCGAGGTCCCACGCGTCATCCAGGCCATGATCATCAAGCCAGTCGGAGAGCTGGTCTTCGGCTTCGCCGACCTCCATCGGCGTCAGCTTCTCGGCCTTAGCCATCTTTTCCACCGCCGCCTCTTGGAGGTCGGTAAGCGCTACCAGGGCCTTGGGGTCGACGTCAGCAGTAGCCAGATGCGCGAGCTTGCCCCGCATCTTGCTGACTCGTTCCCGTAGTGATGCCGTGGCGCGCACCGCAGCAGCCGCCGGATTGTTCAGCTCATGCGTTAGCCCAGCCGACAGCCGGCCCAGTGAAAGCAGACGCTCCCGTTGTCCGATAATTGCCTGGCTGGAACGGAATCCGACGGTCATGCCCTCGAGCAGATGTACCGCCATAGGGAACCACTCCCGAAACTTCTCGCCGAACTCCATCGCCGCGATCACCCAGAAATCACAATCGGTCACGGCTCGCACCGAGGCCCAATATGGCTGCTCAGCCAAGCCCTTGACGAACGACTGGGTGGCTCCGGCGTAGACGCCGCGTTGGTTCGTACGTGCCGTCTCCACTTCGGTGTTTTCGACCCGCCGATGCATAGACAACGTTCCGGAGAGCAGGATGAAAAAACACGTCGCCGGTTCGCCCTCGTTATAGACAGACTGCCCCCCCGACCAGGTCTGGCAATATCCGTTCTCACTCAGCCAGGCCAGCTGATCATCCTCCAACGACTCGAACAGGAACAGCGTGCGCAGCTCCGACGGGCTCAATCTCACCGCCTCGGCGATCTGTTCGCTCATGATCAACTCCTACTGTTCCGCCAGGTACCGATGGACCAAAGTGACAGCGAGTGCCCCTTCGCCGACCGCGGAGGCTACGCGCTTTACCGACTGAGCGCGGACATCACCGGCCACAAAGACGCCCGGAATGCTCGACTCCAGGAGATACGGGTCACGCTCCAGATCCCAAGACGGAGGCCGCTTGCCACCGACGGTCAGATCTGGGCCGGTGACCACGAAACCAGTTGAGTCCCGTACCACGGATTCGGGAAGCCAGTCGGTGAGCGGCGCTGCCCCGATGAAGACGAAGAGATGCCCGGCGTCGACCACCTCATGACCACCGGCGTGATCAACAAAGCTGACGCATTGCAGCCGACCCTCGCCTGAGCAGCTCTTCACGGATGTGTTGAGCCGGACTTCGATATTGGGTAGAGAAGCGATCTGTTCAATCAGGTACGACGACATGGCTTTCTCCAGCGAGCCGCCGCGTACCGCCATAGTGACCTTGGTGGCGTATCTGGAGAAGAACACCGCTGCCTGACCAGCGGAGTTCGCGCCGCCGACAATGATCACGTGATCATTCACGCATGACTCGGCTTGGGTGGCTGAGGAGCCGTAGTAGACGCCGCGCCCGACCAGCTCGGGAACGCCCGCCGCATCAAGCTGGCGATAACTGACCCCAGTCGCGAGCACGACCGCGTGGGTCAACACTGAGGATCCATCGTCGAACCAGACCTGCCTTGCTGGGCCTCTGACGTCCAGTCCGATCACCGTCCGTGCAGTCAGCATCTCGGCTCCGAAGCGCATCGCCTGCCGTCGCGCCCGGTCAGTCAACTGATCGCCGGTAACTCCATCGGGAAAGCCGAGGTAGTTCTCGATCCGTGAGCTCTGCCCGGCCTGGCCACCTGCCGCCGCTCGCTCCACGACCACCGTATTGAGGCCCTCGGACGCCGCGTACACAGCAGCACCGAGACCAGCAGGGCCACCACCGATGATCACGACGTCGTAGAACTTGCCCTGCGGGGTGGTGCTGAGTCCGACAGCATTCGCCACTTCCAGCAGGCTGGGCTGCACCAACGGCTGCCCATCCCTGGTGATCACAATTGGTGCTTGGCTGTATTCAGCACCAGCCGCGGCAAGCAGCTTCGCGCCGTCCGGATCGCCAATGTTGTACCAGCGATAGGGCACCATGTTGCGAGCCAGGAAGTCGCGTATCTCATACGAGGCCGCCGACCACGGGTGGCCCAAGATCTTGATCTTGTGTTCCGGATGCTTGCCCTCGCGCTGCCAGACTTCCAACAGTTCATCGACGACTGGATAGAACTTCTCTTCTGGTGGCTCCCAGGGCTTCAGCAAGTAGTGATCAACATCGACCAGATTGATCGCCTGGATTGCCGCATTAGTGTCGGCGTACGCGGTGACCAGTGCCCGGCGGGCCCGCGGCACGAGGTCCATCGCCTGTTCAAGGAAGTCGACCCCATTCATCCGTGGCATCCGATAGTCGGCCAGGATCGCAGCCACCTGCTCACCGCGTAAGACAACCTCCTTGATCGCCTGCAACGCCTCCTCGCCCGAGTCGGCGCGCACGATGCGATAGTCCGCACCGTAGCGGCGGCGCAGATCACGTGCTACGGCACGCGACACGCTGGGGTCATCGTCAACGGTCAGCAGCACCGGACGTTCGGACCGCTCCGTTCGCACATCCGCAGCCGGCGCTGTCATGTACCGACCTCATCGACGTAGCACCAACGCCAGTTCTCGCCCGGCTCAGCCGATGCAACAACCGGATGACCGCTGGCACGAGCGTGTGCACTGGCATGCCGCGCCGTCGAGGAGTCACAGCAACCGACGTGGTTACAACTGAGGCAGCGACGCAGATGGACCCAGTGCCCACCCACGGCGAGGCAATCACTGCAGGCGGCTTGGAACTCGCTGGGCGGTGGGGTCAGCGGAGTGGCGTCGAGATGGACGCAACTAGTCACGGGCCGGCTCCTTTCTTCGCGTCAATCTAGTCTGCGCGCAACGCCAGACCAGCAGTTCACTAGGGGCGCTCGTCAGTTCGGCCGGGCGGTGCCAGGCGCGACGGGCGGCGGCGACGCAACCCGGCAGCTATCAGCAGTGTCACGATCTCACGAGACCGCACCGGCTGGGCGCCCGCGGCCAGCGCGACGGAATAGCGTTCGGCGATCACGTCGTAGTGATC
>JAICEV010000159.1 GCA_025923975.1 Propionibacteriaceae bacterium | reverse complement strand
TCCCCCGTAGCCGCGGTCGGCATCCAGGCGCTGTCGGATTTCGCCGAGCAGCGCCTCGAACGTGGCATCGTTCTCAGCCCTAGGGTTGACAACAGTCGCGTCTGCGCCACCATCGGGCTTGGTAATCAACAACAACCGCGGTCCCAGCTGTCTCACTCTGTCGATCGTGGACCACGACAGGACCCGACGACGCCTGCCGTTGGCGATCGTGATCGACTTGGAATCCAAGATCAATGTCGTGCGTAGCCGCCGGGTGAGCAGCAGTGCAGCCGCAGCCAGCATGATCGCGAAGATCATGAGGCTGATGCCGGCCACGGTAACGGCCCGCGGCAGATCGAGAGCGCTACCGAGCACAGTCATCACCGCTGCCATGACAGCCGCCACGGCGCTGATAGCCAGTGACCGCACTGGCGGCGGGGCGGTCAGGGTGAACCGCGCTTGCTGAGCTCGTGAGGTGTCTGAATCGCTCACCGCCGCACCCTACTGCCGACTTGTCAGAGTCTCAGCGGGCTATAGCGCGCTGAGACTCTGATAAGTCGGCAGGTGAGAGCAGGGCGGCGAGGGTGGGATTCGAACCCACGGAACGGTCTCCCGCTCGGGCGCTTTCAAGGCGCCTGCACTAGTCCACTATGCGACCTCGCCAGCGCGTCTTGCCTGCCCGCGATTGGCGGCAAGCATCCAGATCCTAGCCCACTAAGACATGGCGCTATGGCACGCTGTGGGGCGTGAAAGCCATCGTTGCACGGGCACCTGGCGCTCCGGATGTTCTGGAACTGCGAGAGGTCGAGACCCCGAGCCCGGGACTTAACGAGGTATTGATCAAGGTCGCGGCGGCGGGCGTCAACCGTGCAGATCTGCTACAGCGGCAGGGGCATTACCGGTCACCGCCTGATGCCAGTTCCATCCTCGGACTCGAGGTGTCCGGGACGATCGCAGAGGTAGGTGCGGAGGTTTCCAACTGGGAGCTGGAGGATCCCTGCGTCGCTCTCCTGGCAGGCGGCGGCTATGCGGAGTATGTTGCGGTGCCCGCCAGTCATGTCGTGCCACCGCCGATTGGCGTGGAGCTGGTCTCGGCGGCCGCCGTCATCGAGGTCGCAGCAACGGTCTACTCCAATATCGAGCTGGTCGGTCTTGCCGACGGCGACACGTTTCTCGTGCATGGCGGCGCGGGCGGCGTAGGCTCGTTCGCCATTCAGTATGCGAAGAGCCTCGGTATCACAGTGATCACGACTGCGGGTAGCGAGGACAAGCTGCGCTATTGCCGTTCCATCGGCGCAGATCATGCGTTCTCATACCACGGTGATTGGCCCGCGGCCGTACGGGAGGTCGCCGCCGATGGCGTAAACATGATCTTGGACAATATGGGAGCCAAGTACCTTGTTGATCATGTTCAACTGCTCGCAACCGATGGGGCGCTAGTGAACATCGGCCTGCAGGGAGGCCGGAAGGGCACGCTAGACCTGGCGGCGTTGGCGGGGAGACGTGGCCTCATTACTGCGAACTTGCTGCGCTCCCGACCAGCGGAGGAGAAGGCGGCGATCTGCCGCGGTTTGGTGCAAAATGTCTGGCCACTGATCGCCGACAACACGATCAAGCTGCCGCCGCTGACCGTGTTTCCACTCGCCGAAGCCGCCGCCGCTCACGCCCGCCTGGAATCGGGCGACAACATCGGCAAGATCATTCTCGCTGTGGCGCGGTAGCCCCACACGACCGATCCAAATCTCCGACCAATGCCGGCTTTTCGGTCAGTAGCAGCGCTGTTGGCTACTGAAAACCCCGCACTGGTCGGAAATTCAATCTACGGTCAGGAGGTCCAGGCCCGCCACAAGCGCGCGTATTCGCCGTCGGCCGCCACCAGCTCCTGATGGCTGCCCAGCTCGGCAATCCGGCCGTCGATCACCACCGCGATCCGATCCGCATCATGCGCTGTGTGCAACCGGTGCGCGATCGCGACGACCGTACGATCCTGAAGCAGCGCAGCCATCGAGCCCTCCAGGTGTCGGGCGGTCCGTGGGTCGATCAACGACGTGGCCTCATCCAGCACCAGCGTGTGGGGATCAGCCACCACCAGGCGGGCGAGCGCGATCTGCTGCGCCTGTGCCGGCGTCAACTTCTGATGACCGGATCCCAAGGTGGTGCCGAGTTGCTGGGGCAGTCGCTGCACCCAGTCCCAGGCGTCGACGGTGCGCAGCGCCTCGATCACCACATCGTCGGGCGACGACTCCCGAGCCAGGATGATGTTGTCACGCACCGTACCGACGAACACGTGGTGCTCTTGAGTCACCAGGGCAACCTCAGTGCGGAGCACCTGCAGCGGCAGCGCAGTGAGTTCCACCCCACCGACGGTGACCGAGCCCGTCCGCGGCTTGTGGATGCCAGAGAGCAGCCGACCCAGTGTGGACTTTCCGGAGCCACTCGGTCCAACAATCGCTAGCCGCTCCCCGGGCCGCAGCGCCAGATCGATACCGTGCAGCACATCATGATCATCGCGATAGGCGTACCGCAGGTTACGGCCCACCAGCCGGTTGCCCATCGGTAGCTCATCGCCCGGCTCACGATCTTGCGGGACGGCCGCGATACCCAGCAGCCGAGAGGTCGAGGCGATGCCTATCTGAAGGCGGTCGACGTTGCGGATCAGCCGATCCAGCGGCTCCACCAGGGCCTGCACGTACAGGCACGCCGCAGTCACCTGGCCGAGGGTGACCCAGCCATTGACATAGCCGATACCCCCCAAGATCAGCACCATGACCAGTGGCGTGTCGTACACGAAGCCGATCACGATGAACAGCAGGTTGCGCAGACTCATGGTGTAGCGCTCGGCCTGCGCAGATACCGCGATGTCCTCATCGCCGCGCGCGAGCCGATTCCGCTGTATCCCAAGAGCCTCGACCGTGCGAGCGCCCTCGACCGTCTCGGTGAAGGTTGAGTTGATGTGGGAATAGGTGCCGCCCTCGGCGATGTAGCCCTTCGGCGCCCGCTTCAAGTAACGCTTCGCAGCGATGATCAACAAGGGCGCCGTCACCAACAGCGGCAGTGTCAGCAGCGGCGAGTTCAACAGCATGGCCACCACAGTCAGCAGCGTCGTCATGCCGGCGATTACCGTCTCCGGCAGGCCGAAGCGGACACTCATGCTCATAGTGCTCACGTCACGAGTCACCCGCGTGACAAGATCACCCGTACTCGCGCTTTCTACCCTGCCCAGCGGCAACCCGAGAACGGTCCGCACCACATACTCACGCGTCTCTGCCAGCAGATCCTGGCCAAAGACCACCGACATCCGCAGTGCGAAGAACGTCAAGATCGCCTGCGCTACGACGACGCCGGTCACTGCCAATGCGAGCCCATCGAGCGTTGCGGACAACGTCCCGCCAGCCGAGGCAGCATCCACCAGCGAGCCGAGAATGCGCGGCACAACAAGGCCAGCCGCGGCAGCCAGCGCATGCAGCACCAGTAGCGCAGTGATCATGAAGCGCCGGCTCTGAAGCAGCCGAGAGGCAAACGCCCCGACATCGCGCCGGTCGGCCACGGGAATGCCCAGGTCCGGCCTACGCGAGTCTGCGAAGAACTCTTCCGCCCGCCGCTCCCGAAGCAGGTGCCGCTGCCGCCAGGCCCGCAACCGTGATCCAGGAGAGCCGCTCTTCGGCGGCAGCAGTGCCTCTGGAACCTGCGGCACGGGCGCAGTCGACCGCCAGGTCTCTGCCGAGCCGGGCAATACAGCCTGCAGTTCAGTCATCGGATCCCTCTGCAGGCTCATCCAGAGCGCGCGCCACCGTACGCCGGTAGTCCTCGTTGGTCCGCAGCAGTTCCTCATGCGTCCCATACGCGGTGACCCGCTTGTTGAATAGGAACGCCACTCGGTCGGCATGATGCAGCAGCAATGGCGAAACCGTGGTCACGATCGTCGTCTTGCCACGGCGCTGCTCCACCAGCCGCCCAGCGATCAACGCCTCGGTATGCGCATCAACCGCAGACGTGGGGTCCACCAAGATCAGGATCTGAGGATCGAGCCCCAGTACGCAGGCCAGCACCACCCGCTGCCGCTGGCCGCCGGACAGCCCCCGACCACGCTCGTCAATCCGACCTTGCCAACCTCCCTGCAGACCTTCGAACACATCCTCCGCCGCAGCTGCCAGCAGCGCCGTCTCGGCCTGCGCGAGACTGAGCCGTCCGTGTGGATCGACGACGGACTGCAGCGTGCCCGCGAACACCTGGCTTGTGGCGTCGCTGACCACGATCCGCTCCCGCACTTGGTCAATACCGACGTCAGCGAGATCGACCGTGCCCAGGCTGACGCCCCACTTCTGCCCGGCAAGCCGCTGATCTTGCTCGGCGAGCCGGGCTCGCTCCAACCGCTGTTGCTTCCGTGCGCGGCGTGCAGCACGGCCCTTGAGACCCTCCGCGACGTCAAGTCTCACAGGCTCATCCTCGGTTGGCAGATAGCGGCCGAGCCGATCGGCGAGCGCTGCTGAGTCGTCCGGGATCGCGGAGACGATGATCGTGAACTCCCCGGGTTCGGCAACGAACCCAGACTCTTGATCATGCAGGGCGGCCGCGTCCGGCAGCGTTAGCGGCTGGTCGGGGGCATCCCACGGCGGCTGCTGGTCAAGTACGGCAACGGTCTTGCGTGCTGAGACCACGCTGCGGATCCACTTCTGGGCCAGCTCGAAGAACGTCTGGATCGGCCACACCATGAAGATCGCGTAGCCGAAAAAGCTGATCAACTGGCCGACACTGAGCTCCCCCGCCGCGACCTCGCGGGCGCCAAGCCAGGTCAAGGCGACCAGGAACATGCCTGATAACAGCACTCCTGTCGCATCGACTGCCCCTTGCCAAACCCCGGCCGACACGGCAGCCCGCCGAGTCCACTGTGACTGTTCGCTGTAGTTGCGGGCGAAAGTCTGCTCGCCGCCGATCCCACGCAGGATTCGCAGTCCTCCCACGATGTCGGTTGCCATCGAGGTCAGATCCGACGTCCTGGAGCGCTCCACCTCCTCTCGCCGCTGCAGCGGTCGCAGTAACGGCAGCGCGAACAGCACGATCAACGGTGCCGTGACCAGCACGACGATGCCGAGCTTGACCGAGGTCGACAGCACCAAGCCCGCAATCACCAGGTACGCGATCAAGGCGCCGATAAAGCGAGACACGATCTCGGTCAGGGCCCCGAACTCGTCGGAGTCACCCGCCGAGACACTGAGCACCTCGCCTGTCGGCGTACGCCGGGGAAGCACATGCCCCATCTGCGTCGCCTTGCGGGTGACGAGCTTCATCGTGCCGTACATAGCGACCAGCCAGGTACGCACCACAAGGGTGTGGCTCAGCACGCTTGCGGCGATTCCTATCACCACCAGGCCGAACATGATCACGCTGAGCCGCCCGACGGTAGCCAGGTCATGCGGAATGATGCCCTCGTCCACGATCTTGCCGACGAGGTATGGCCCCACCGATCCGGGCAACCACTCCAAGACGCTGATCAACGAGCTCAGCAACAGCACAGGCAGCTGCTGCCACAGCAGCCAGCCAAGGAATCGGACGCCGCTGCGAGTGTCCGGTTGAGTGAAATCGCGCCTGGGCAAGCGGCGGCGCACCACGGCCCGTCCTCTGCGTGTGGGTGTGATGTGTGCGCGAACATCCGGCCCCGCCAAGTCCGGGACCAGCGGCGGGAAGTCATGCATGACCAATTCAGCGTAGGACTGGAGCGCAGATCGGCTCCACCGGTTTTCCTCCATCTAGGATCAGACGCATGACCACTGACTCGACAGCCGGCAATGAGCAGCCCGAGATGCAAGGAGTCGCGGGAGCGACCGATGACGGGCGCGTCTATGTGGTGACGCCACAGGCGATGGCCGTCGAAGGGCCGCCGCGGGAACAAGCGGCAACCGATGAGGAGCCGAAATCGGTGACCGACATGGTCGAGCAGCCCGCAAAGGTGATGCGGATCGGCAACATGATCCGGCAGCTACTCGCCGAGGTGAAGGCGGCTCCCCTCGACGATGCAAGCCGGCAGCGACTGCGTGCCATCCATGAGACTTCGATCACCGAGCTCAAGGAAGGGCTGGCACCCGAACTCGCTGAAGAGCTGGAGCGCCTCACCCTGCCCTTCAGTGACGACGCCACTCCCAGTGACGCTGAGCTCCGCGTCGCGCAGGCCCAGCTGGTCGGCTGGCTGGAGGGTCTGTTCCACGGCATCCAGACGGCGCTGTTTGCGCAGCAGATGGCTGCTCGAGCGCAGCTGGAGCAGATGCGGCGAGCGCTGCCGCCCGGCCCACCGCAACAAGTGCCTCCCGAACGCCGACAGGGCGAAGGTAGCGGCGGGATGTACCTCTAAAAGGTCCTCCGAAGCCGAGTTGTAGAACCCAGCAGTGCTATAGCGCTGCTGGGTTCTGACAACTCGGCAAGAACTCCCTGAGAATCCCAGATGTGGTGGAACCGGGTCTCCGGTGCTGCCGTCCCATGCGAGGTCTGCTGACGCAGATCAGGCGCCAACTGGACATCACGGTCGAGCCGGAGGATCTTGACACGCTGGCCGGAGTGACCGGCCGGCATCGTCAGGTTGATCACAGCGAGGTGGTACGTCTGCGGAAGGCCAACCCGCACGAAAGCCTCGAGATGCTGGCCGACCGGCTCGGCTGTTCCCTGTCCACCGTCAAGCGGCACCTGCGCCGCGAGCGTCGCCAACCTTCCCAAGGTACAGCCGTAGCCGCCAAACCGACGATTGCGGAGGTGCTCGCCGCAGCAGCCGAGGTCACCGGCTCGCCGATCGCACCGCGCCGATCCCAAGCGGCGTAGCCGAAGCTCCGGGAACGGTGCACAGCTGCTGCACCGGTTTCGGATTGATCCGTTACGGGTACCGGTTTCTAGCGGACGTTTTTTGCGCGGCAGTTCCACGCACGGGACAACAGTCCCAAAGTCCGCCCGACAGAAGGGATCGACAATGAGCACCACCGCGTGGATCATTCTCGTCATCGTCGTCCTCGTCATCGTGGCCATCGTGGTCTATTTCCTGATGACTCGGAGTGCTCGCGCGCGCCGCGCTCGCGCTGACAAGATCAGGCAAGAGGCCACCGAGCGGGCCGCGGAGCTCGACCGAAAAGAGGCCGAGGCAAATGCGATGGCAGCGCAGGCTCAGGATGCGCGGGCTGAGGCGGACCGGCTGGAGTCGGTATCGGCAGAGCAACGAGAGCAGACAGGTGCGGCCCGTTCGGATGTTGAGGAATCATTGCGCAAGGCTGACGATATCGACCCAGACGTACGAACGGGGTCAGGCGTTAAAGATGACGTGGGTCCCCGGCGTGCCACCGATGAGACGTCAGGCGATGAAGGCGTCCGCAATCGCACCGTAGGCGAGGACGTCCGCGATCGCCCTGCACGCGAGGATGTCCGCGATCGCACCGTAGCCGACGACGTCCCTGATCGCACCCCACGCGAGGACGTCCGCGATCGCACCGTACGCGATGAACAAGCCAGTTCGACTCGGCTCGATGTCGATGACAACTCGGTACGGGATGACCTGCGCCGTGGCGACGACAGGCCTTCGGACCCTCGCCGCTGATCAGCTAGCCGAACCAGTGACGTAACTCAG